>DASZYW010000188.1:0-16354 GCA_035545195.1 Gaiellaceae bacterium | reverse complement strand
AGTCCGACGGGTGCTGGTGGAGATCGACGAACAGGATGATCTCCGCGCGGTCGGGGTCGTCCACGAGGGCGTGGTCTCCGAGGCGATCGAGACGTGCGAGCGCCTCGACCTCCGTGCGCATCCGCCGGTGCCATGGACGGTTGCCGGCCGTCGCGACGAGGACGTTCACGTCGTCGGCTCCTCGGGGCTCCACACGAGCGGAGGGCGCGTCACCCTGGGCAACGGATAGCCCCGCAGGTAGCGCCAGGCGTAGACGGGGAGGCGTGCGAGGTGACGGGCGGCCGGCAGCACCCGTCCGTGAGCCAGTGCGGCGCCGGCCGCGCCGAGACGCTCGGCGGCCAGGTGCACCTGATACGCGCGCCACCCGCGACGGGCGCGCCGCCGCTGCTCGGCCGTGTTCTCGGCCGAGTGGAACGCGATGCACCGGACGCGCCACGCGAGCTCCGGCGTCGACGGCTGCGCGCCCTGGTTCGCGTCGTGGCGCCGGTACTCGAGGATGACGTCGTCGACGAAGGCGAGATCGCCGAGGCGCGACAGCCGGATGAGCATGTCCCAGTCCTCGGCCACGGGGAGCGACTCGTCGAAGGGCCCGGCGAGCTCGTACGCGCGGCGGCGGGCGAGCAGCAAGCCGGGTGGGAACAGGACGTTGCCGTTGACGAGCACGTCGAAGGTCGTCGGCCGGTCGAGCGGCCAGCGGACGAGCCGCCGCCCGGCGAGCCCCAGCCGGGTGCGGCCCCGCTCGGCGTAGACGCCGGGCGCGAACCGCCGTCCCTCGGCGTCGATGAGCTCCGCGAGGCCGTGGCTGCCGACGAAGCGGTCGCTGCGCTCCAGCCGCTCGAGCAGCGTCGCGAGGGCATGCGGCAGCCAGACGTCGTCGGCGTCCATGAACGTGACGAACTGCGAGCCTGCGGCGATCCGCCGGAAGCCCTCGTTCCGCGCATGGGAGGGCCCGTGGTGCGCGGCGCGGACGACGCGGATCCGCGGGTCGCGCGCCTGCCGGTCCTCCGCGACGGCGACGGTGGCGTCGGTGGAGCCGTCGTCGACCACGACGCACTCCCACCTCTCCTCGGTCTGGGCGACCACGCTGTCGAGCGTCGCGCCCAGGAACCGGGCCGCGTTGAACGCGGGCACGACGACGGAGATCAGCGGAGCGGCCGGCACGATCCCGGAGCTACGCGAGCCCGGCCGCTGCGCGGCGCGGACCTCGGAGGTAGAGCCGCAGGCGCCGGGCCGCGTACGCTCGCCGGCTGCCGCGGAGGAGGAGCAGGCGCGTCGCCGCGCCGACGACCGCCGCCGCCCGGTACGCCTGCCAGCCGCGCGTGCCGCTCCACTTCCTGACGTACGTCTCCTGCGCGGCGTGGAAGAGGACCTCGCGGCGGGTCGGGTCCGTGCTCGTGCCCGCGCCGCGGTGGTACGCGGCGACGTCCGGGCAGTACGCCGTCCGCCACCCGGCGCGCAGGGCGCGCTGCTGCCAGTCGGCCTCCTCCGCGTAGAGGAAGAAGCGCTCGTCGAAGAGGCCGACCTCGCGCAGCGCTTCCCAGCGCAGGAGCAGGACTGCCCCGATCGCGAACGCCGGATCGCGCCCGGTCAGGCGGCCGAGCCCGAGCGCCTCCAGCCACGCCTTCCCCGGCGAGGGGAAGGGCCACAGGACACGCACCGGCGCGGCCCCGTCGTCGACGAGGCGCGGCGCGACCGCTGCGATCGTCGCCTCGGCGCGCAGGGCCCGGGCGAGGACGTCCACGTCGGCCGCCGCGATCGTCGCGTCCGGGTTGAGCAGGAGGACGTCCTGCGGAGCGCCGCCGGCGATCTCGCGCAGCGCGACGTTGGCCCCGGCGCCGAAGCCGAGATTGCGAGGCGTCGCCAGGTAGTCGACGCCGCGCCCCGCGCAGACGCCTCGCACAGCGTCCGACTGCGAGTTGTCCACCACGGTTACGGGGAGGCGCCCCGCCAGGGGAGCGAGCGCGTCGTCGAGCGCCTCGGGCGCCTCGTAGGCGACGACGACGACGTGCACGGGCCGCTCGCTCACGCCGCCGTCCTCGAGCGGAGGCGAGCGGCCCCGGCGCAGGCCATGCCGACGAGCAGCCAGCCGAGCACCGGTGTGCCCCGGACCCAGTACACGTCGACCAGCCCGTGCGCTGCGGTCGCGAGCGTGATCGCGACGGCCGTGTGGGCGAGATCGTCGCGCCTGCGGACGAGCGGGAGTGCGCTGCCGAGCACGAGGACGACGAAGCTCGCCGCGAAGCCCCAGCCTCCTTCCGCCGACTGGAGCAGGACGACGTCGTGCGGATCGTCGGAGGCGTACAGCTGGTCGCGCTCCGCCTCCCGGAGGTACGAGCCGACCCCGACGCCGAGCCAGGGGTTCTTGCGGGTCAGCGTGAGCGCGGCGTCGGAGTACTGGATCCGCTGCTGGGCGGCGTACCCGGACGCAGTCGAGCTGTTCGTGCTGTAGTCGGTGATCCGGGACTGGGTGTTCGCCGGCATCAGCTGGAACACGGCCAGCGCGACCCCGGCCAGCAGGGTCGCGGTGACGAGCGTTCTCCGGGGAGCGCCGACGCCTCGCAGGACGAGGACGATCACCAGCCCGAGCAGCCCGGCGAGGATCGCGCCGCGGCTCGCGGTGGCGAAGAGCCCGAAGACGAGCACGGGCACCAAGATCCGGAACCGGGAAAGCTGCGGCAGGCCGACCAGGAGCAGGAGCGCGTTCGCGAGGAGCTGGCCCGCCGGGTTCTTCTGCAGGTCGAGATGGGTGAACGGCCAGGCCACCGCGACGGCCGTGGCTCCGACGACGTAGGCCTTCAGCAGCGCGACGTGGGCGCCGCGCAGGGCGAGATAGCTGCCGGCGACGAGCGGGAGGACGACGAGCTCGAAGCGCTGGATCGTCTGGGCGGTCGACCACTTGCTCGGGTGGGCGACCAGGAGGAGGAGCACGAACACGCAGTACTGCCCGACCGGGAACCGAACCGGCCGGAGGACGCGGAAGACGGCGCCGTCCTTCGAGACGACGGCGCCGGCCAGCGCCGAGGCCACGACGAGGAGCAGGACGAGATCACCGAGCGACAGCTTCACGCCGGCGCCGGCGCTGCCGAGGTTCTCGAGCGCCGGGAGGGAGGCGCCGAGCGCGATCGCCGCGGGGTGCGGACGGACGGTGAGCCAGAGCGAGACGAGCGCGCCGGCGGCGACGGCCGCGAGCAGGGGCCGGTGGCCCGCCAGCGCGCCGGTGGCGGCCGCCGCGACCGCGACGGTGGCCAGCTCGACGAGGCCCCGACCTGCGGCGGCGAGCGTCCGGTGACGCCCACGCCAGGCGACGGCGGTCATTCCGCGAGGGCGCCGAACGGCGAACGGATCGTCACTGGCGCGCCGCCTCTGCGTGTGACGGCGGGTAGGCGTAGTACCCGCCGGCGCCGTAGCCGTAGCCGTCGTCGTTCGCCACCCCGGTGACGACGAATCCGAGCTTCCGCGCAGGCATCGAGTCGAGGAGGCGGCGCAGTCGGACGAGTCCGTGACGCCGGGCCATGCCGAGGTTCGTGATGACCAGGGCCGCGTCGACCCGCGCGCTGAGCGTGAGCCCGTCGCCGACGTGGAAGAGCGGCGGAGCGTCGATGAACAGGAGATCGCACTGGCTGCGCAGGTGCTCGAGCAGCGCTGCGAGCGGCTGGGAGCCGACGAACTCCCCGGGATCGGGCGGGATGGGCCCGAGCGTCAGGACGTGCAGCGGCGCCCCGGTGCCGATCGGCAGCCGCGGCGCCCAGCCGTTCGACCGCGCCGCGTCGACGCTGCGGGCGACCTCGGCGTCGACGTCGAGGGGCACGAGGGCCTGGTCGAGCGACGCATGTCCGAGCACGACTTCGGTCAGGCCCGGACGATCCCCGACGTCGAAGAACCGGTGGAGGTACGGCCGGCGCAGGTCCAGGTCGACGATCGTCACGCGCCGCCCCACCCGGGCGAACGCGACCGCCAGGTTCGCGATCGTCGTCGACTTGCCCTCTTCCTCGATCGCGCTCGTGACCATCACCGAGCGGATGTCGCGGCCGAGCATCGCGAACTCGAGGTTCGTCCGCAGGATCCGGAGGGCCTCGGCCTGCGGCCCGCCCGGCTTGTCGAGCATGGCGAGGCGCTTGCCGCGGCGCAGCGAGCGCGAGGGCGCGGGGAGCCGCCCGAGCAACGGCAGGCCGAGGCGCTCCTCGACGACGTCGCTGGAGCGGATGCGCGTGTCCAGCGCCTCGAGCAGGAACGCGAGCCCGATGCCGAGCACGAGGCCGAGCGCAAGCCCGATCGCCGTGTTCCGCCGGGTGGGAGGCTCGACGGTCGCAGCCCCTTCCGCCCTCTGGAACAGGCGCGCGTCGGCCGTGTGGACGGCTTCCTGCGTCTCGATCGCTTGGAGCTGTGCGCCGATCGCCCCGCGGACGGCGCCTGACGGGCTCGCCGCCAGCCGCGCCTCGAGGGTCTTGCGCAGCGTCTCGAGCCCGGACGTCTGGCTCGTGTACCGGTAGTGGATGTAGGCGCGGGCATAGGCGTTCGCCAGCTGCGGCGCCAGCTCGGGAGCCTTCGTCGAGGCGGAGAAGTCGACGATGTTGCCGTCGGAGCTGAAGTCGATGGAGGTGGCGGCCAGGAAGGCGCCCGGGGACAGCGGGAGGTGCCCGATGTCGATCGCCTGCTGGGCGATCGCGGGCGAGCGGGCGAGGACGGTCTGCGTCGCGGGGGTGTTCGGAACCGACGGCAGCGACGGGCTGTTCGTCGGGAGCGCCGAACCGGCCGTCAGGAGCAGCACCTGCGCGGAGGCCTGGTAGTGCACGTCCTGGCGCGACGTGACCGCGTAGGCGGCCGCGGGCGCGACGACCGCGGCCACGAGCACGAGCCACCAACGCCGTCGGAGGACGCGCAGGTAATCGGCGATGGTGGCGGCAGCCCTCGCCGGCGTGTCGTGTTCAGGCACTCAGTACCCCCGCCACCAATAGTGGTCCAAGCCGGGCAAAACCTCAATCGTCCCGGCGAATCGGCGGTCGCCGTGCGCAGGCGCGCGTCTCATCGCCTCGCCGCCCGTTCGAGGATCGCGCCGAACTCGGTGGCTCGGTCGTCCCAGCTCGGCAGCGTCGGTCGAGAGGCGGAAGGGCCGCCGCCGGCGAGCACCGTGCGGACCGCCGCGACGAAGCCGTCGCGCCCTGCGAGCGTGACGAGCCCGTCGAGCTCGCGGAAGCCGGCCACGGGCGTCGCGACCGTCGGCGTCGGCACGGCCAGGCATTCGTAGGCCTTGATCGGATCGAGGCTCTCGGTGAAGGGAGTCACGCGGTGAGGGACGACGAGGACGTCGGCGTGCTGCAGGTACGCCGGCACCGCATGGTAGGGCCTGGGTCCGAGAAGGGTGACGCGGGCTCCGGACCGGAGCAGCGACCGGGCCTCCGCCGAGAGCGCGTCCGGCCCGACGAGCGCGATCGAGAGCTCGGGAAGCTCCCGCGCGAGCTCCACGACGAGCTCGACGTCGAGCCGGGAGTCGTGCAGCGAGCCGACGTACACGGCGACGGGCCCCTCCGGCAGGTCGGCGGGGCGTGTGGTCGGCCGCTGGAAGTGCGCGGCGTCGACGGCGTTGGGGACGAGGCTCACCTTTCGGCGGGCGCCGCGGGACCGCGCGAGATCCTCCGAGCAGACGACGACCTCCTGCGCCGTCGCGAGGGCGAGCTCGTCGAGCGTCCGCAGCCGGTCGAGCTCGCGCCGGGACGCGGGCGCGCGCAGCCAGTCGTCCGTGACGTCGTAGACGGCCGGCCAGCCCGTCGCCTCGATCAGCGGCGCGTAGGTCACGTCGTTCAGCCACAGAAGCGGCGACGGCAGGCGGAGGAGGCGGGCGGCGAGCAGGACCTGGCCGCGGAGCAGCGCGTCGCCGAGCGGGCCTGCGCGACGGGGGAGCGGCTTCAGCGGCCGCAGCGCCCAGAGGCGGCCGTCGTCGCGCAGCCGGCGCACGCGCAGCGCCCGTGGACGCCGTCGCACGGAGAGGTCGTGCAACGGGTCGGCGGGCGGCTCGACGAACAGGATCCGCAGGCGCGGGTCGCGGCGGAGGAGGCCGTCGGCGAGGAACTGGTTCCGGCGCCAGACCTCGTCCCACTCCTCGAGGGAGCACACGACGAGCGCGGGGACGCCGGTCATGCCTCGGCTCCGACGAGGTCGTACTCGGCCAGGAGCCGGTCGACGGACGCGCCGAGGGTGAACCGCTCGAGCGCGAGGCCCCGGCCCGCCTCGGACAGGCGGGCGCGCAGATCCGGGTCGGCGAGCCGGCGCAGCGCCTCGGCTGCGGCCGCTGCGTCTCCGGGCGGGAAGAGGGGGACGTCGGGCAGCAGGCCGACCGTCTCGAGATGGGCCCCGCCTGCCGCCGCGACGACGGGGACGCCGGCGACCATCGCCTCGACCACGGCGAGGCCGAACGGCTCCGACGGCGCGGTCGCGAGCAGGATCCCTGCCGCCGCGAGCTCGGCCGCCGGGTCCTCGCGCCAGCCGGCGAAGTCGACGCCCGGGACGCCGTTCGTCGCGACCCACGCCTCGAGCGCGCGCCGCTCGCTCCCGTCCCCCGCGATGCGCAGCGACCACCCGGCGCTCTCGAGCCCGCACTCCCGCCACGCTCGGAGCGCGGTGAGCGTGTCCTTCTCGCGTTCGAGCCGCTGCAGGAGCAGCACGACGCGCGACTCGGGTCTCCACGAGAGCGGTCCGGCCGGGACGCCGTTCGGCACGACCGCGTGCGGCGGTCGCTCCATCCTCCCCGCGACGAACTCGCTGACGGCGAGCTCCCGTGCCACCCGCCTCGCGATCCAGGGCGCGACGGCCCCTCCGACCCGCGTCTGCCCGCGATGCGCCCCGAAGTGCCGGGTGGCGACGACGGGCGCCCGGTGGAACGGCCGTCCGGCGACGGCGACCGTCTCGGCGAGCGTCATGTGGGCATGGCAGACGTCGACCCGCCCGACCCGCGCGAGCGAGCGCAGGGCCTCCAGCGGGGTCCCGCCGGGCAGCCAGTCGGCAACGTCGCCGAGGCTGCGGCGCATCGCGGCCGGCGCTCCTCCCACGACCGTCACGCGCCAGCCGCGCTCCGCGGTCTCGCGTGCGACCCCGGCGACGTGGCGCTCGACGCCGGCGAAGTTGCGGGTGACGACGACGTGGACGAGCTTCCGCGTCGGGGCTGTGTCCCGGGGCATCGGTCTATGTCCCGGCGCGTCGAGACGAAGCCGCCGCGCCTCGTTCTCGGCGCTCGGTGCGGGTGGCCATCGGTCACAGATCATGACTGCGCCGTCGGCGTTGTCGAGCGCGGCGCCGCGCCGGGCAGCCTGCGGCGCCCGCGCTGCCCGCGGCATGTGCAACGGTTGGGCGGATGAGCATCCAGCCGACGAGCTCCCCCGCCCGCCGGTTCCGGGTGGTCTTCGTCGACCACGTCGGGCGGCTGTCGGGCGGCGAGCTCGCCCTCGTGCGGCTCCTGCCGGCGCTCGCCGAGCACGTCGACGCGCACGTGATCCTCGGGGAGGACGGCCCGCTCGTCGGCCGCCTCGAGGAGCTCGGGATCTCCGTCGAGGTCCTGCCGCTGGCGGCACGGCTGCGCGACGTGCGGAGGGGGACCGTGACCCCCGGGGGTCTCGACCTTCGGGCCCTCGTCTCGCTGCCTGGCTACGTGCTTCGGCTGGCCCGCAGGCTGCGGCGGCTGCGGCCGGATCTCGTCCACACGAACTCGCTCAAGGCGGCGCTGTACGGCGGCGTCGCCGGCCGCATCGCGCGCGTCCCCGTCCTCTGGCACGTCCGCGACCGGATCAGCGACGACTACCTGCCGGGCCGCGCGATCACGCTCGTCCATGCGGCCGCCCGCGTGCTCCCGACCGCGGTCGTCGCGAACTCGCGGGCGACGCTGGCGACGCTGCCGCCGCTGCGGCTCGGGACCGTCGTCTACAACCCGGTCGTCCCCGACTCCGTCGTCGGCCCGGCCGGCGCCGCCGTCCGCGGAACGGCTGCGGGCCTGACGATCGGGATCCTCGGCAGGCTCTCGCCGTGGAAGGGGCAGCACCTCTTCCTCGACGCGTTCGCCGCGGTCTTCCGGGACGGCGGCGCCCGGGCCCGGATCATCGGGAGCGCGATGTTCGGCGAGGAGGAGTACGCGGCGAGCCTGTCGCGCCGGGTCGACGACCTGCGGCTCCGGGACCGGGTGGAGTTCCGGGGGTTCCGCGAGGACATCTGGGCCGAGCTCGCGGAGCTCGACGTCCTCGTCCACGCCTCGCTGGCCGAGGGGTTCGGGCAGACCGTCCTCGAGGGGATGGCGGCCGGCGTGCCGGTGATCGCGACCGAGTCCGGAGGGCCCGCAGAGCTGATCACCGACGGCGTCGACGGCCTGCTCGTCCCGCCGAACGACGTCGCCGCCCTGGCGGAGGCGCTGGCGCGGCTCCGGGACGACCCGGCGCTTCGCTCCCGTCTCGGAGCGGCCGCGCAGCGCCGGAGCCTGGAGTTCACGCCCGACCGCGCGGCCGAACGACTGCTTCGGGTCTACGCGTCGGTCCTGGAGCGGCCGCGCCGGCTCCGCGGCCTGCGCGCGCCGGGCTCGTGATGGCGCGGAAAGTCCTCCGCATCTCGCACAGCGCCGTCGTCGGCCACTGGCGCGAGCGCGAGCGGCTCCTGCGCGCGAAGCACTCCTGGGACCTCGAGCTCGTCGTCGCGCCGGCCTGGCGGGAGGGCACCGCCCTCGTCACGGCCGCTCCGTCGGAGCCGGAGCTGCCGGTGCACGTCGTGCCGGTCCACGGACGCATGCACCCCATCCTCTTCTGGTACGACGTCCGCTCCCTCGCCCGCGTCATCAGGCGCGTCGAGCCGGATCTCATCGACCTCTCCGAGGAGCCCTACTCGCTCGCCGCGGCGAGCATCCGCTGGGCCGCGCGGCTGGCCCGGAGCAACGCCCCGATGTGCGTCTTCACGGCGCAGAACATCCGCAAGCGCTACCCGCTCCCCTTTCGCCGGTGGGAGCAGGCGATGTACCGGCGGGCGTCCGCCGCGTACCCGTGCGCGGTCGAGGCGGAGGACGTGCTGCGGGCGAAGGGCTTCCACGGGCAGACGGCGGTCATCCCGCTCGGCGTGTCCACGCCGACCGTCGTCCGTCCGCCCGCCTCGGCCGGCACGAGGGTCGGCTTCGTCGGGAGGCTGACGCCGGAGAAGGGGGCGCACCTCCTGATCGAGGCGGTCGCCCGGGTTCGGCGGGACCGAGCCGTCGAGCTCGAGCTCGTCGGGGCCGGCGACCAGGAGCCGGCCCTCAGGGACGCGGCGCGGCGGGCGGGGATCGCCGGCGCCGTCACCTTCACCGGAGCGCTGCCGCCCGAGCGCGTGCAGGAGCGGGTCGTGCGCTTCGACGTGCTCGTGGTGCCGTCGCTCGCCACCCCGTCGTGGCGGGAGCAGTTCTGCCGCGTGGCGGTCGAGGCGCTCGCGCTGGGAACGCCGGTGCTCTCGTCGGACTCCGGCTCGCTGCCGGGCGTCCTCGGCCCGGCCGCGGAGTACTTCGCGGAGGGAGACGTCGACGAGCTGACGGCGAAGCTCGCCGCCCTGCTGGGCGATCCGCATCGCCTGCAGGAGCTGGCTGCGGAGGGGCGCCGCCGCGTCGCCGAGCGATTCACGTGGGAGCGCGTCGCGGAGAGGTTCGACGAGCTCTACCGCAGCGTCCTCGCCTCGGGTCGGAGGGGTCCGGGGTGACCGGCGGGCCCCGTCGCCTCCTGCTCGTGCCGAGCGCGTACCACCCGAATGTCGGCGGCATCGAGGAGGTCACCCGGCGCCTGGCGCGCGGCTTCCGCGCGCGCGGCGCCGAGGTCCTGGTCGTCACGAACCGCTGGCCCGACTCGACCGCCTCGTCCGAGGAGGTCGAGGGCATCCCGGTCCGGCGCATCGGCTTCCATCTGCCCGCGGCGAGCGCCCGCTCGCTCGCGCGGATGGGGCTTCGTGCGCCGGGCTCCGCAGGCGGGTTCGTGCGTCTCGTGCGCTCCTTCCGACCGCACGTGCTCCAGATCGTCGGCGCCGGGCCCAACGCGGCGTACGTGGCGGCGCTGAGGCCGCTGCTTCGAACGCGGGTCGTCCTGGGGACGCACGGCGAGCTCAGCGGCGACGCGCACGACGTCTTCCGTCGCTCGTCCACGCTGCGGCTCGCGCTGCGCGCGCTGTGCCGCTCCGCGGACGCCGTCACCGCGCCGTCCCGCTTCACGCTCGAGGAGCTGCGCGATGCGTACACGGTGCGCGGCGCGGCCGAGGTGATCCCGAACGGCGTCGACGTGGGGGAGCTCGCCGGCGCAGAGCCGCGCACCGACCTGGGACCGTACGTGCTCTCGGTCGGCCGCCTCGTGCCCCAGAAGGGCTTCGACGTCGCCCTCCGGTCGTTCCGGGAGCTGCGCTCGTCCCACGGCTCGCACAGGCTCGTGCTCGCGGGCGAAGGCCCGGCGAGGCCGCACCTCGAGCGGGAGATCGAGCGGCTCGGGCTCCAGGGCGCCGTCGTCCTGCTCGGATCGGTGGGCCGCGACGCCTTGCCGGGTCTCTACGCCGGCGCTGCAGCCGTCGTGCTGGCCTCCCGCCGGGAGGCGTTCGGGCTCGCCGCGCTCGAGGCGATGGCGGCCGGCGCCCCGCTGGTCGCCACGACCGTCGGCGGCATCCCGGAGTTCGCGCCGGACGGCGAGGCGGCGCTGCTCGTGCCGCCCGACGATCCGGCCGCGCTCGCGGCCGCACTGCGGCGCGCGCTCGACGACTCGGAGCTCAGAGAGCGGCTCACGGCGAACGCGTCGCGGCAGGCGGCCTCGTACTCGTGGGAGCGGGTCGTCGACCGGCACGAGGCGCTGTACGAACGGGTCCTGGCGCGGCCGCGTCAGCCGAGCGCTTCGTCGTAGACGGCGAGCGTCTCGCGCGCGACTCGAGTCCACGAGAACGACGCCGCCCGGCGAGGGCCGGCCTCCCGCAGACGGGCGGCGAGCGCCGCGTCTCCGACCACCTGCAGCAGCCCCTCCGCGAGCGCGGCGCCGTCGGGCTCGACGAGCAACGCGGCGTCGCCGCACACCTCGGGCAGCGCTCCGCGCGCGGCCGCGACGACGGGCGTCCCGAGCGCCATCCCCTCGAGCGCGGGCAGGCCGAACCCCTCGTAGACGGACGGGACGACGACGGCAGCCGCGACGCGCATCAGCGCGGCCACCTCCACGGGCTCCAGCCGGCCGACGATCTTCGTCCCGCCGAGGTCGGCGAACAGCGCGTCGCGCCGCGGGTGCGGCGGTCCGGCGAGCAGGAGCGAGAGGTCGGGCCGCTCCCTGCGCACCAGCGCCCACGCCGCGGCGAGGCCCTCGAGGTTCTTCCGGCGCGTCGCGCCTGCGGCGTGGAGGACGAACGGGCCGTCGACGCCGATGCGTTCCAGGGTCGCCTGCGAGGCGGGCGCCGTGTCGGCGTAGCGGGGGTCGAGGCCGTTCGGGATGACGCGGACGTCGCGCACGCCGATCCGCTCGAGCTCGGACGCGGTGAACCGGGAGACGGCGATCACCGCTCGTGCGCGCCGCAGCGAGGCCACGCTCGACCGCGGGACGACGCCTTCGTCGTCGAAGTGCAGCCCCGGCAGGTCCTGGACGGTGATCACCTCGCGCCGGCCGGGCGGGCAGCGGAGGTCGAGCCGGTGGCAGAGATCGTGCCGGGGATAGACCAGGCGACCCACCGCGCGCGTCGCGGCGAAGGGCGACGACCAGAGCGGCCCGAGCGGGACGCGAACGGCCCCGGACGCGCGGTTGCGCCAGCTCGTCACCTCGACGCTCGTCAGCTCCCACTGCCCTGCGCCGAGCTCGAGGAGCGCCCGCTCGAGGTTCGACTCGCACGCCTGCTGGCCCATCGGCGAGACCTGGTGCAGCCGCGTGAGGAGCAGCCGTCTCACGCGTGGCCTGCGAGCGGACGACCCGGCACTCTGCACGCGCGGCTGTTCAAGGGCGCCACGATACTGCCCGCGCATAATGGGCGAATGGACCCGCCGGGAGCGGCCGCGGAGCCGCTCGTCTCGATCGTCACCCCGTCGCTGAACCAGGGGAGGTTCCTCGAGCAGACGATCCGGAGCGTCCGGGAGCAGGACTACCCGAGGATCGAGCATCTCGTCGCCGACGGCGGGTCGACGGACGGCACCCTCGAGCTGCTCGCCCGCCAGCCCGGCGTGACCTGGTGGTCCGGTCCGGACAGCGGCCAGTCGGAGGCGCTGAACGAGGCGCTGAGGCGGTCGAGCGGAAGCATCGTGGGCTGGCTCAACGCCGACGACGCCTATCTCCCCGGCGCCGTCTCGGCCGCGGTCGAGGCCCTCGCCGCGTACCCGCGCGCAGGGCTCGTCTACGGCGACTGGGTCGTCGTCGGCGAGGACGGCGAGGAGCTCTGGCGCGTCGAGGCGACCGACTTCGACCTCGAGTACGCCCTCAACGTCCGCAACGTCGTGCCGCAGCCGTCGACCTTCATCCGCCGCGCGGTCCTCGACGAGCTGGGCTTCCTCGACCCGGATCTGCACTACGCGATGGACTACGACCTCTGGCTGCGCATCGCGCGGGCCGGCTACGAGCTCGTGCACGTGCCCGCCTACTGGGCCGCGTTCCGCAGCCACCCGAGCTCGAAGACGCACGCGTCCGCCGACCGGTTCTGGCGCGAGGAGCGTGCGGTGATGCGGCGGCACGGAGGACGGTGGCTGTCGCCCGCCTTCGTGGCGCGCCACGCGGTCCTGCACCGGCTGCACGGTCTCGTCCCGCCGGGCGTTCGCCGCGCGGTCAGAGACCGGGCGAAGCGTCGGAAGGCGCGTCGTTCCGGCACGGGACCGTAGGCGCCGCTTCGTCGCGCGCATAGGCCGTTAGGCCTAGCGAGATGGTCCACAGGACCTATTGCTCGATGGTCCGTACGGGCGCACACTGGGAGCGGGCCACATCGCGGCGATTCGGCCCGGTCTCTATCACTTGCGGCGACGGAGGGGTGTCTCGGCGCGTGCTGCTGAGGGAATCGATGTGCGTCCTGGACGGTGCGCAGGTGCCGGTCGCGTGACGACGCGGGTATGCATCGCGGACGGGGCTGCCGTCTTCCGGGCCGCCGTCGGTCGCGTCCTGCAGCGCGAGTCCGCGTTCGACGTCGTCGAGGCGGAGGATATCGCCGCCCTCGAGCAGGCGGCAGCCGGCGGGGTCGACGTCGTCCTCGTCGACCAGCACCTGCCGCCGGGCGGCGCGGTCGCCGCGGTCGCCGCGTGCGCCGGGCGCTGCGTGAACATCGTCGTGTGGTCGCTCCGTCCGCAGGCGTCCGAGATCCTGGCGTCGATCCGGGCCGGCGCCACCGGGTACCTGCGGAAGGAGATCTCGCCCGAGGGTCTCGTGCGCGCGTTGCGCGCGGCGGCGAACGGCGAGAGCGCGCTCTCGCGCGACCTCACGGCCCTCTTGATCGGCGGGCTGCACGAGGCCGAGCGCCGCGAACGTGCGTCGGCGCTCGCCTCGCTCCTCTCGGCGCGCGAGCGCGAGGTGCTCGGTCGGCTCGCGGTCGGCCGCCGCAACCGGGAGATCGCGGCGGACCTCGTGATCAGCGAGTTCACCGTCAAGCGCCACGTCCAGAACATCCTCCACAAGCTCGACCTGCCGTCCCGGCGGGCGGCGGCGAGCGTCTACCGGGACATCGAGCCGGTCGAGTCCGGCGTCGAGCTTGCGGTGACGGCATGACGACCTTCGTCGACGGCATCTTCGACACGCTCGACCAGCGCACGCTCGACATCCTCGATCGCAGGAGCGTCATCCCGGGCAGCCGGCGGCGCGGCTGGCTCGTCCGGCGGGCCCTCGTCGGCGCAGACCTCGCCGGCCTGCTCGCCGCGTACAGCGCCGCCGAGGCCTTCGCGAACTGGCGGATCGGCTACGACTCGGGGCTCGGGCGACTCCAGGAGCTCGGCCTCTTCCTCGCGTTCCTGCCGTTCTGGGTCGTGGCCGCGCGCGTCTACCGCCTCTACGACCGCGACGAGGAGCGGACCGACCACTCGACGGCCGACGACCTCTCGCGTGTCTTCCATCTCGTGACCGTCTGGACCTTCCTGCTCTATGCGCTCTCGCAGGGAAGTCACTGGATCAACCCGCCCTTCATGAAGCTCTTCGTGTTCTGGGCGCTCGCGATCCCGACGATCACGGTGCTCCGGTACGGCGCGCGGGCGTACTGCCGCAAGCAGGTGGGCTATCTCCAGAACACGATCATCGTCGGCGCGGGCGACGTGGGCCAGTCGATCGCGCGCAAGCTCCTCACGCATCCCGAGTACGGCATCAACCTCGTCGGCTTCGTCGACGCGAACCCGAAGGAGCGGACGCCGGGGCTCGGTCATCTGACCGTGCTGGGCGACATCGACGACTTGCCCGGTCTGGTCGAGCTCCTCGACATCGAGCGGGTCGTGTTCGCGTTCTCGAGCGACAACCTCGAGGAGCTGCTCACCGTGATCCGCCGGCTCAACGAGCTGAGCGTGCAGGTGGACGTCGTCCCGCGCTTCTTCGACGTGCTCAGCCCGGCGATCGACATCCACCACGTCGAGGGCATCCCCGTGATCGGGCTGCGGCCGGCGCGCCTGCCGCGGTCCTCGCGGATGGCGAAGCGCACCCTGGACCTGGCCGGGGCGATCCTCGGCCTCACGCTGCTCGCGCCGGCGTTCGCCCTGATCGCCCTGGCGATCCGTCTCGACTCGCCGGGTCCGGTGTTCTTCCGGCAGGTGCGCGTCGGCACGGGCGGCCGCCTGTTCCGCATCTGGAAGTTCCGCACCATGACGGCGGACGCAGACGAGCGGAAGGACGAGCTCGCCCACCTGAACAAGCACCACGCGACCGACCCGCGCATGTTCAAGATCGACGACGACCCGCGGGTGACGCGTGTCGGCGCGTGGCTGCGCGCCCACTCCTTCGACGAGCTCCCGCAGCTCCTCAACGTGCTGCGCGGCGAGATGTCGCTCGTCGGCCCGCGCCCGCTCATCCCCGAGGAGAACCGCTGGGTCGACGATTGGGCGACCAGGCGCCTCGAGCTGAAGCCGGGCATCACGGGTCTCTGGCAGGTCCTCGGCCGCGACGCGATCGAGTTCGGCGACATGGTCAAGCTCGACTACCGGTACCTCACCTCCTGGTCGGTAGCCCAGGACCTGCGGCTCATGGCTCGCACGATCCCGTACGTGCTGGGGCGCTATTCACGCGCGGACGAACCGTGGCCCGACGAGGTTCCGCCGGCGCGCGTCCCGAGCGCCATCGAGTAGCCCGTCGAGCCGGCCGACCGGCCTCAGGTCGAGGTGACGGAGGCGACGATCTCGCGCATGCGCTCCGCGAAGCGCTCGAGCGAGAAGCTCGCCGCATGGCGCTTGATCGCGTCGGCGTCGAAGTCGGTCTCGTCGAAGGCCTCGAGCGCGCGCGCGAGGGCCGACGCCTCCGGCTGGTCGAAGAACCTCCCGGTGACGCCCTCCACCATCGAGTCGACGTAGCCGCCGGCCCGGAGCGCGAGCACCGGCTTCCCGAACGCCATCGCCTCGACCGGGGTGAGGCCGAAGTCCTCGTACGCCGCCGCGACCAGCCCGCGGCAGTTCGCGTAGAGCCAGCGGAGCTGGTCGTCGTCGACCGCGCCGAGGTGGACGACGCCGGGCCGTGCCGCGCGGCGCGGCGCGCCGACGACGGCGAGGCGGGCGCCGATCGCGGCGGCCGCCTCCTCGACGATCCGGCGATTCTTGTAGGCGCGTCCGCGCGCCACCGTGAGGAGGAACGGCTGGTCGCCGACCTCGACGGGGCGTTGCGGGCCGGCGGGGTCGAGCGTCATCGGCGGGTGGACGACCTCGGCATCGCGGCCGTACGCAGCCTTGATGCGGTCGCGGACGACGCTCGAGTTCGCCACGTAGCACGCGGCGCTCGCGGCGGCCCGGGCGTCCCAGGCGCGGAGCGGCACCGCAGCCGCGCGGGCCGTCACGCGGACCGAGAGCCCGTGGCCGAGCAGGTAGTCGTTCGGCGCGTACAGCCACCTCGCCGGCGTATGGCAGTAGACGACCTTCGGGGCGTCGGTGGCGATGCCGTGCGCCCAGCCGCTCGAGCTGCAGATGACGACGTCGACGTCGCGGATGCGATGCCATGCGAAGGCGGGCCCGAGCACCGGGAACGCGACGCGGTGGTGGTTCGCGACGAACGGGAGCCACGACGGCAGGAGCGTCTCCACGTCGGCGTTCGCGAATTCCGGATACGTCTCGTCGGGCGAATAGGTGCTCGTGACGAGGCGCGCGCCGGGGAAGGCAGCGGTCAGCGCGAGCACGACGCGCTCCGCGCCGCCCCGTTGTGTCAGGTAGTCGTGCACGATGGCGACCCGCCGCACGGCCATGAGCGTCGCACACGGTGCGGACCTC
>DASZYW010000187.1:0-4200 GCA_035545195.1 Gaiellaceae bacterium | reverse complement strand
AGTTGTGAGCGCACTCGCCGCTCTCGTCGCTCTCCCCGGGGCAGCCGCCACGGTCTGGGCTCTGCTGCGCTCGCCGCTCGCCCGCCGTCTCGTCGCTGCACCGTCCGCCGACCGGTGGCACGAGCGGCCGACCCCGCTTCTGGGCGGGCTGGGCATCTTCGTCGGCCTCTCCGCCGGGCTCTGGCTCGCGATCGCCGTCGGCGCGGTGCCGCTGACGGAAGCCCTCGCGGGCATCTACGGCGGCATGGCGCTGCTCTTCGTCGCCGGCCTCGTCGACGACCTCCACGCGCTCTCGCCGCCCGTGAAGCTCGGGCTCCAGATCGCGGCCGCGGTCCTCGTCATCGCCACCGGCACCGACGTCCAGCTCATCCACACACGCCCGGTGGCGTGGGCGGTGGCGCTCCTGTGGCTCGTGGCGATGACGAACGCCTTCAACCTGCTCGACAACATGGACGGGCTCGCGGCGACTCTCGCGGCGATCGCGTTCGGGTTCTTCGCCGTCGACGCGGTCACCATCCACTCGAACCACACGGTCCTCGCCTTCGCCCTCGCGGGCGCGCTGGCGTGCGGAGGGTTCCTGCCGTTCAACCTCCGTCCCGGCAGCAAGGCGCTCGTCTTCATGGGCGACTCCGGCTCGCAGCTCCTCGGCTTCACCCTCGCCGCGCTCGGGCTGTCGGCGAGCTGGAAGGTGGCGGGGACGACGGTCGCGACGCTGCTGCTGCCGATCCTCGTGCTGGCGGTGCCGATCCTCGACACGACGCTGGTCACCGTGGTGCGGCTGCTCGAGGGGCGACCGATCTACCAGGGCGGCCGCGACCACTCGTCGCATCGGCTCGTCCGCTTCGGGCTGTCGGAGACGAGCGCCGTCCTCCTGCTCGCGCTGATCGCACTCGCGCTCGGCGGGACGAGCCTCGCCTACAACGTGCTGGACGACCAGCGGATCGCCGTCATCGGGGTGCTGGTGACGTTCGTGCTCCTCGTCCAGTTCGCGAGCTTCCTCGCCGACGTCGAGCGGCGGGCGACCCCCGAGGACGGAGCCGTCGGCGTGCTCCAGACCTTCGCCGTGCACTGGCGGCGCCTCGTCGAGGTGCTCGTCGACTTCGGCCTGATCGTCGGCGCGTTCGCCGCCGCGTACCTGATCCACTTCGGGTGGCCCGGGACGGTCAACCAGCGCCACATCGCCGAGGTGACGCTGCCGATCGTGATCGCCGCCCGCTACCTCGCCTTCATCCCCTTCGGCCTCTACCGCTCGATCTGGCGCTTCGCCGGCTCCCGCGACCTGCTGGCCGTCGGAACGGCCGTCGGGCTCTCCGAGGTCGTCGCGTTCGCCTACATCGGCCTGACGCGGACGATGGGCGACTTCTCCCGCGCGTTCTTCGTCGTCGACGCGCTCGTGTGCTTCGTCGCGATCGCGGCGTCGCGCTTCGCGGAGCGCCTGCTGGTCGAGGTGACGCGGTCCTACCGCGACCGCACGGCCCACCGCACGCTGATCGTCGGCGCCGGACGCACCGGCCGCAGCCTCATGCGCGAGCTGCGCGAGACAACCGGCGAGCGCGTGCTCGGATTCGTCGACGACAACCCCCGGCTGCGGCGGCGCCGCGTGCACGGCGTGCCGGTGCTCGGCGGCTCCCACGAGCTCGACCGGATCCTGGAGCGCGCGAGCCCGGACATCGTCCTCGTCACCATCCCGGACGCGCCCGTCGAGCGGCTCACAGCCCTGCTCGCAGCGTGCGAGGAGCACGGCGTGCCCTGCCGGTTCGTCCGCCGCGACATCGACCTCGACCCGCGCGTCGCCCTCGGCGGCTCGGCCACCTCCTGATGGCCGTCCCGTCCGCGACGGCGCCGCGCGAGACGCCGGCGCAGACGGCCCTCGATCGCTTCCTCACCGCCGTCCCGTACGCCGTCGTCGGCATCGCCCTGCTCGGCGTCCTGCTCTGGGAGGCGAGCCTCCGGAAGGGCCCCACGACGTTCACGGACGAGCTCGAGTGGGCGCAGATCTCCCGGGCGATCGCCCACACGGGTCACGCCGCTCGCCGCGGCGCCCCGGTGAGCTTCAAGTCGCTGTACGCCTTCCTCATCGCGCCGGCGTGGTGGCTGCCCACGACCGCCTCGGCGTACACGGCGATCAAGTACCTCAACGAGGTCGTCATGGCGACGGCGGCGATCCCGATCTTCTTCCTGACGCGCTGGCTGACGACGCCGCGGGCGGCCGCGCTGGCCGCGCTCGGGACGCTCTGCACGTCGGCGTACTTCTACGGCCCGCAGCTGCTCCCCGAAGCGCTCGCCTTCCCGACCTTCGCGCTCAGCGCGGCGCTCTCCGTCCGGGCGCTCGCCGGCGGCGGGCGGCGCTGGACCGTCGCGGCCGTGGTCGTGGCGCTCGTCTCGGTCGAGGTCCGCAGCGAGCTCGCGATGGGCTTCGCCGCACTCGTGCTCGCCGCGGCCTGGCTGTGGGTCGTCGGACCGCGAGGCCGGCGGCTGCGCGCCGGGTGGAGCGTGGTCGACCACGCCGGCGTCGCCGTCCTGGCCGTCGGCGTCTTCGTCGTCTGCAACCGCGCGATCGGGAACCACTCGACGCAGTGGAGGACCGCCACCCAGACGTTCCAGGGCCGCATCTGGCACCTCGGGCTGGAGTCGGCCTCGGCCCTGGCGCTCGGGCTCGGCCTCCTGCCGGTCGCCGCCGCGCTCGCGTCGCTGTGGATCCCCGACCGGCGCGGCGATCCCCGCTGGCGCGCGTTCGCCGCCTTCCTCGCCGCCTCGATCGTCACGTTCGGCGCCTACACCGCCGTCAAGGCGGCGTACCTCTCGGCCACCTTCGGCACCTTCGTGGAGGAGCGGAACCTGATCTACCTCCAGCCGCTGCTCCTGGTCGGCGCCGCGGTCTACTTCACGGCACGCCGCCGCTCGCTCCCGGCGGCGATCGCCGGGCTCGCCGTGACGGCCTTCCTCGTGCTCCGCTACGGCTACCAGCTGAACTACCCGTACGGCGAGTCGCCGGGGTACGGGATCGCCGCCATGGCGAACCGCGACTTCCGCTGGGACCAGAGCGACATCCGCCTGGCGCTCGTCGTGGTCGCGATCGTCGTCGCCGTCGTCGTCCTCGCACCCTTCTCGCGCGTGCGCACGCCGCTCGTGCGCGCCCTGGCGCTCGCCGCGGCGCTCTGCGCAGGGGGGTGGATGCTGACGGCGCAGATCACGAGCTCACGGGGGGCCAGCGTGTCGGCCAAGCACCTCGTCGCCGGCTATCCCCCGGCCCGGAACGGGCTGCCGATGAACTGGGTCGACGAGCTCGACGGCGGTCAGCCCGCCACGTACCTGGGTCAGGGCGAGCCGCAGACCCCGAACGGCGTCTGGCTGCTCGAGTTCTGGAACACGTCCCTCAAGAACATCTGGACGCTCGACGGGACGGCGCCGGGCCCGGGCGGCACCACAACGCCCGACCTGGTGCGCGCCGACGGCACCCTGACGTCGGACCCGGGCCTCCCGTACGTGCTCGAGGACAACGGCGTGCAACTCATCGGGAAGGTCGTGAAGACCGTCCCGGGCAGCCAGCTCGCGCTCGTGCGGCTCGCGGGTCATCCGTGGCGGCTGAAGCAGACCGTCTACAACGTCTCCGACGACGGGTGGATCACCCCGCCGCCGCATGCGACCGACACGACCGTCTCGAGCGGCACCTATGCGTACTTCGGCAGCGGGCGCGGCACGCTCTCCATCCAGCTCAACCGCATGAGCACGAACGGATCGGGGGCGCCGGCGGCGCACGTGACGCTCCGGATCGGCCCGATCTCGCTGAACCAGCAGCGGGCTCCGGTCGTGCGTCACGCCGCGCGCGTCGAGCACCTCGTGGTCCGGAACGGCCAGGAGCGGAGCGTGAGCGTGAGCCTGCGGGGCCCGGTGGCGGTCGAGGTGGTCGAGTCGCCGACGTTCCGTCCGAGCGACTACGGCGGCACCGACGGACGCCTCCTCGGGATCGGCGTCGGCTTCCAGTTCACACCGGAGCGCTGACCGGCTCAGAGGGCGCGCAGCCGCTCCGGGTGCTTGCGGACGAAGCGGACGATCCCGGCCCAGTGCCAGAGCGTCCGCCGGGTCAGCCACTGCTTGTCGGTGACGGCCTTGTGCTCGTGCCGCACGACGGCCTGCGGCACGTACCACCGCTCCCAGCCGGCCCGCGCCGCGCGGTAGGCGAGGTCGATGTCCTCGCCG
>DASZYW010000186.1:0-2964 GCA_035545195.1 Gaiellaceae bacterium | reverse complement strand
AACCAGAAGAGCGGCGGGACGCCGGGGAACCGGCTGATCTCGGCGTCGACGTCCGCGCCCTGCTCCCGGAGCCGGGCGTGCAGGCCCTCGAGGTCGTCGGTGGCGAGCGAGATGCCCGTGTCCTTGCCCCCCGGCACCGTGGTGGGGCCGGGCGGGCAGATCGCGATCGGCGTCTCGGCCCCGGCCGGGGCGACCTCGACCCACCGGTTGCCGTCCCCGAAGGGCAAGTCGACGCGCTTCTCGAACCCGAGCACGTCGGTGTAGAAGGCGATCACCTTGTCCTGGTCGGCGACGGGGACCATGACGTTGGCGACTCTGCTGATGGCGCTCATTGCGTCCTCCTCGATTCGTGTCGATGCTTGGACGGACGCGCGCGCGAGAACTCATCGCTCGGTCGGGGCGCGACGCGCCTCCGACATCCGGCGGTGTGGATCGATGGCGCACCGATGCGTACAGTGGGCGCCGCATGTCCGCAGGCAACACGTCCCCGGCGGCCGAGGACTACCTCGCGCGCGAGGCGCGCGCGCGGATGGCGATCGACCGGATGCTCGCTCTCGCGGGCTGGGCCGTCCAGGACGCCGACGCGGT
Organism: Gaiellaceae bacterium; assembly: GCA_035545195.1. Classification (GTDB taxonomy): domain Bacteria; phylum Actinomycetota; class Thermoleophilia; order Gaiellales; family Gaiellaceae; genus Palsa-739. Next base: position 2,376 of record DASZYW010000186.1, on the reverse strand, counting down.
CAACCTGTCCGCCGCTCGCGGCGTCGCCGTGCGGGAGTTCGTGCTCGCTCCGGGCCACGGACGCGCCGACTATCTGCTCTTCGTCGACCGGCAGGCGCTCGGCGTCCTCGAGGCCAAGCCGGAGGGGACGATCCTCGCGAACGTCGAGCCCCAGCGCGACGACTACGCCGAGGGCATGACCGACGACGTCGACGCGCCGATCGAGCCCTTGCCCTTCACGTACATGTCGACCGGGACCGAGACGCGCTTCCGGAACGGGCTCGACCCGGACGCGCGCACGCGTGACGTGTTCGCCGTCCACCGGCCCGAGACGCTGGCCGAGTGGGCGTCCGACTACTTCACGGAGTCGCTCGCGCCGACGCTCCGGCACCGCCTCCAGCGACTGCCGGAGCTCGACACGACCAACCTCTGGTCGGCCCAGATCGAGGCCATCCGGAACCTCGAGGTGTCGCTCGCCGAGGGCCGGCCGCGTGCGCTCATCCAGATGGCGACCGGCTCCGGCAAGACGTACACCGCTGCGAACATCGCCTACCGCCTGATCCGCTTCGGCAACGCGAAGCGCATCCTCTTCCTCGTCGACCGCGCCAACCTCGGCCGGCAGACGTTGAAGGAGTTCCAGGCGTTCGCGGTGCCCGGCACCGGGCACAAGTTCACCGAGCTGTACAACGTCCAGCACCTCGCCTCGAACACGATCGACGGCGTCTCCCGCGTCACGATCTCGACGATCCAGCGGCTGTTCTCGACCCTCAAGGGCGAGGAGCTTCCGGAGGAGCTCGACGAGGAGTCGGGGTACGAGGCGCTGCCGGACGAGCCCGTGTCGGTGGCCTACAACCCGCTCGTGCCGCCGGAGACCTTCGACGTCGTCATCGTCGACGAGTGCCACCGCTCGATCTTCGGGCTCTGGCGGCAGGTGCTCGACTACTTCGACGCGTTCACGATCGGCCTCACGGCGACTCCGAACAAGCAGGCGTTCGGGTTCTTCAAGCAGAACCTCGTCATGGAGTACGGCCACGATGAGGCGGTCGCCGACAAGGTGAACGTCGACTTCGACGTCTACCGTATCCGCACCGAGATCACCGAGCGCGGATCCACCGTCGACGCCGGCCTCGTCACCGGGTACCGCGACCGGCAGACCCGCGAGGTGCGCTGGGAGAAGCTCGACGACGAGGTCACCTACGGCCCGCAGGCGCTCGACCGCGCGGTCGTCGCCGAGGACCAGATCCGAACGGTGATCGAGACGTTCCGCAAGCGCCTCTTCACCGAGATCTTCCCGGGCCGCACGGAGGTGCCGAAGACGCTGATCTTCGCCAAGGACGACTCGCACGCGGACGACATCCTCAAGGCCGTCCGCGAGGAGTTCGGCAAGGGCGACGAGTTCGCCGCGAAGATCACCTACCGCCAGACCGCACGGAAGGCCGAGGAGCTGCTCGCCTCGTTCCGGAACTCGTACTTCCCGCGGATCGCCGTGACCGTGGACATGATCGCCACGGGCACCGACGTGAAGCCGCTCGAGTGCGTCTTCTTCATGCGGGCCGTCAAGAGCCGCACCTTCTTCGAGCAGATGAAGGGCCGCGGCGTCCGGGTGATCGAGCCCGACGACCTCCGCGCGGTCACGCCCGACGCGCCGGCGAAGGACAGGTTCGTGATCGTCGACGCGGTCGGCGTGACCGAAACCGACCTCTCGGAGACGGTGCCGCTCGACCGCAAGCCGACGGTCGCGCTCGACAAGCTCTTCAAGCGGCTCTCGTACGGCAACCGCGATCCGGAGGTGCTGTCGACGATCGCCGGGCGTCTCGCCCGTCTCGACCTCCGTTTGACGAAGGCCGACCGCGAGGAGGTCGAGACGCTCGCGGGGATGCCGCTCCAGCAGATCACGCACGGGATCGTCTCGGCGCTCGATCCCGACGTACCGGAGGACGAGCGCACGGCGCGCATCGACGCTGCTGCCGCTCCGCTCGCCGACAACCCGGAGTTGCGCCAGCGGCTGCTCGACCTCCGCCGCTCGTACGAGCAGCTCCTCGACGAGGTCTCGGCCGACACGCTCATGTCGGCGGGCTTCTCGCGGGACGCCACCGAGCGGGCGCGTGCGACCGTCGATTCGTTCCGCGAGTTCATCGAGCAGCACCGCGACGAGATCGCGGCGCTCCAGATCCTCTACAGCCGCCCGCAGTCGCAGCGGCTGACCTACAAGGAGGTGAAGGAGCTGGCGAACGCCATCGGCCGGCCGCCCCGCTCGTGGACGCCGGACTCGCTGTGGCACGCGTACGAGGCGCTCGACGCGTCGCGCGTCTACGGCTCGGGCCATCGGATCCTCACCGACCTCGTCCAGCTCGTCCGTTTCGCGCTCGAGCAGGAGGACGAGCTCGTCCCGTTCCC
>DASZYW010000185.1:0-1784 GCA_035545195.1 Gaiellaceae bacterium | reverse complement strand
GACAGCATCCCGAGCCAGATCGCTCCGGTGCTGCTCAGCAGGACGACGGTCCACGCGCTCACGGTGACCACGGTTCGGCGTCGGTTGCCTCACCCCTGCTTGAATGGCCGCATGCAAGCCCAGGTCGAGGAGGTCGCCGAGAACCGCGTCCGGCTGCGCGTGCAGGTGCCGTCGCACGACGTCCACCACGCGGTCGAGCACGCCGCCTCCGATCTCGCGCAGAGCGTCAAGATCCCGGGCTTCCGCAAGGGCAAGGTGCCGCGCCAGGTGCTCGTCCAGCGCGTCGGCAAGCAGCGGCTGATGACCGAGGCAGTCGAGTCGCACATCGGCGGCTGGTTCTGGAACGCCGCCGCGCAGACGCGCGTCCGCCCGGTCGAGGCGCCCGACTACGACTTCGAGCTCCCGGAGGCCGACGACCAGGACTGGGAGTTCTCCGCCACGTTCGCCGTCCAGGCCAAGCCGGAGGTCTCCGACTGGAAGGAGCTCGAGGTCGGCTGGGACGAGCCCGAAGTTCCCGCCGAGCTGGTCGAGGCCGAGCTGGACGCGCTCCGCTCGACCGTCGCCGAGCTCGTGCCCGTCGACGGGCGGGCGGTTCAGGCGGACGACACCGTGATCCTGGACCTGACCTCCGGCGGCGACGACGGCGAGACGCGACGGGACTACGTCGTCGAGCTCGGCCGCGGCGCGGTTGTCGAGGAGATCGAGGCCGGCCTCGTCGGCATGAGCGCGGGCGAGACGAAGGAGATCGAGTTCGAGCTCGCCGACGGCTCCAAGCAGTCGGTGACGATCGCGCTCAAGGAGATCAAGGAGAAGGTGCTGCCGCCGGCCGACGACGAGCTGGCGAAGTCCGCGAGCGAGTTCGAGACGCTCGCCGAGCTGCGCGCCGACATCGAGCAGCGGCTCCGCGAGCAGATCGAGGCCGAAGCCGAGGCGCGCTTCCGCGCCGACGCCGCCGACGCGCTGCTCGCCGCGACCCGCGTCGACCCGGCCGGCCCGCTCGTCGAGCAGCGCACCCGCGAGCTCCTGCGCGGCCTGCAGCGCCAGGTCGAGGCGCGCGGCGTCCCGCTCGAGACCTATCTCGCCATGACCGGCCAGGACCCGAACGAGCTGATCGCGCGGCTCCAGGACGAGGCGCAGCGCTCCGTCGGCCGGGAGCTCGTGCTCGAGGCGGTCGCCGACAAGCTCGGCCTGACCGTCTCCGACGAGCAGATCGAGGAGCTCATCCGCGAGCAGGCCGACGCGTTCGGCGACGACGCCGACGAGCAGGTGCAGCGCGTGCGCGAGAGCGGCCGCTTCGAGACGCTCCGCGACGACATGCGCCTGCGCGACGCGCTCGACCGCGTCGCCGCCGAGGTCAAGCGCATCCCGCTCGAGCAGGCCCAGGCCCGCGAGGCGATCTGGACGCCCGACAAGGAAAAGGCACCAACTGAGACGAAACTGTGGACCCCCGGGAAGGGAGCCTGAACATGAGCACTCCGTCGAACCTGATCATCCCGTCCGTCATCGAGCAGACCTCGCGTGGCGAGCGGTTCTTCGACATCTACTCGCGGCTCCTGAACGAGCGGATCATCTTCCTCGGCACGCCGATCGACGACAACGTCGCCAACCTCGTCGTCGCCCAGATGATCCACCTCGAGTCCGAGGACCCGGACAAGGACATCAACATCTACATCAACTCGCCGGGCGGCTCCGTGTACGCCGGCCTGGCCATCTACGACACGATGCGCTTCATCCGCCCGGACGTCGCGACCTACTGCATCGGCATCGCGATGAGCATGGGCGCG
>DASZYW010000184.1:0-1552 GCA_035545195.1 Gaiellaceae bacterium | reverse complement strand
TACGACCTGCTCCTCTCGAACTCCGAGGGCGGCCTCGAGCAGCTGCTCGCGATGGGCGCGCGGCGCGCGGAGGCGGTCTTCTGGGGCGCCGACCCCGAGTTCTTCGCGCCGCACGACGTGGACAAGGAGATGGACGTCTTCTTCTACGGGTACGGCGACAAGTTCCGCGGCGACTGGGTCGAGGCGATGATCGGCCGGCCGTCGCGCGAGTTGCCCGACGTCGACTTCGTCCTCGGCGGTCGCGACTTCCGGGCCGACACGGGGCGTGCCCGCTCGATCGGAGACGTCCCCTTCAACCGCTTCGCCCGCTCCATCTCCGCCGCGCGGATCAATCTCTGCATCACGCGCCGGTCGCACGCCAGCGTGTACGCCTCGTCGTCCTGCCGGCCCTTCGAGCTGGCCTCGGCAGGCGCGGCCATCGTCGCCAACCCGTACGAGGGCATCGACCGGTGGTTCGAGCCTGGCTCCGAGCTGCTCGTCGTCGGCGACGCGGCCGAGGCGACCGCCGCGTACCGCGCGCTGCTCGACGACCCCGGCCAGGCGCAGGAGCTGGGTCGGCGTGCGCGGGAGCGCGTCCTCGACGAGCACACGTATCGGCATCGAGCGCGCCGGCTGCTGCAGCTGGTCGGCCTGCGCGAGGCGGCGCGTGTCGGCTGAGCTCGAGGAGCCGGCGGCCGCGACGCTCGGGTTCGAGGCGCTGCGGCGGATCGCGATCGTCCCGGCGTTCAACGAGGAGGGCAACATCGGCCGCGTGCTCGCCGAGCTGCACGAGTTCGATCCGGGGCTGGACGTGGTCGTCGTCTCGGACGGCTCGGTCGACCGCACCTGCGACGTCGCGGCCGAGCACGGCGCCTACGTGATCCGGCTGCCGTTCAACCTGGGCATCGGCGGCGCCGTCCAGACCGGGTTCCGGTACGCCTGGGAGGGCGGCTACCAGATCGCCGTCCGCTGCGACGGCGACGCGCAGCACGACCCGGCGGAGCTGCCGAAGGTGATCGCGCCGGTGCTCGCGGGCCAGGCCGACATCGCCGTCGGCTCGCGCTTCGCGAGCGGGGAGGGCTACCGGTCGACCGCGACGCGCCGCCTGGGCATCCGCCTGCTGGCGCTCGTCGTCTCCGCGATCGCCCGGCAGCGCGTCACCGACGCGACCTCCGGCTTCCAGGCGCTCAACCGGCGTGCCCTCGGCCTGTTCGCGGCCGACTACCCGCACGACTATCCCGAGGTGGAGGGCATGGTGATGACGATCAAGCATCGGCTGCGGCTCGTCGAGGTGCCGGTGCGGATGCGCGAGCGTGAGCACGGCCGGTCGTCGATCACCGCGTTCCGGTCGATCTACTACATGGCGAAGGTCCTGCTTGCGCTGTTCGTGGGCCTGTTCCGCCGCAATGTCGTGCCGCTGGAGGAGTGATGGTCGGATCGCTGGTCGCGGCCCAGACGCCGCTGAAGGTCTCCCTCGCCGCGACGGCCGCGTCGCTCGTGCTCGTGGCGATCGTGTTCGAGCTGATCCGCTCGCGGCGCCTGCGCGAGCGCTACGCGCTGCTGTGGCTGCTGA
>DASZYW010000183.1:0-5944 GCA_035545195.1 Gaiellaceae bacterium | reverse complement strand
CGAGCGGCGGGCAGGCGCCGAAGGGGTCGACCGTGACGATCGACGTCGGCCAGTTCGTCGCGCCGACGACCACGACGACCGGCCCGTGAGCCGGCTCCGCGTCGCCGTGCTCGCCGGCGGACGCTCGAGCGAGCACGAGATTTCGCTCGCGTCGGCGCGCGGCGTCGTCGGCGCGCTCGACCCGGCCCGCTACGAGGTGCTGGAGGTCGCGATCGGCCGCGACGGCCGCTGGGCGCTCGACCCTTCCGGCCACGTCCTGGGACCTGGTCCCGGGACAGGTCCGGCGGAGACATTGCCCGTACCGGCCGAGGCGGGCACGCTCGCGGCGGTCGGCTCGGTCGACGTCGTCCTGCCGATCCTGCACGGCCCCTTCGGTGAGGACGGCACCGTCCAGGGCCTGCTCGAGCTCGCGGACGTCCCCTACGTCGGCGCCGGCGTCGCCGCCTCGGCGCTCGCGATGGACAAGGACCTGTTCAAGAAGGTGATGCGCGACAGCGGCATCCCGGTCGCGGCGCACCACGCGATCCGCCTCGGTGACCCGCTCGAGAACCCGTTCGACTATCCGGTCTTCGTCAAGCCGGCGCGGCTCGGCTCCTCGGTCGGGATCACGAAGGCGCACGACGACGCCGAGCTGCAGGCCGCGGTCGCGCTCGCGTTCCGCCACGACGAGAAGGTGCTGGTGGAGGAGTTCGTCGCCGGGATGGAAGTCGAGGTCGGCGTGCTCGGCAACCGCGTCCCGCCGCCGGTCGCGTCGCTCCCGGGCCGCATCGACACGCTCGACCACGACTGGTACGACTTCGCCTCCAAGTACGACGAGGGCGGGATGGATCTGATCGTGCCGCCGGAGCTGCCGCAGGAGACGATCGAGCTGGTGCAGCGGCGCGCGATCGACTCCTTCGTCGCCTGCGAGTGCGAGGGGCTCGCGCGCGTCGACTTCTTCGTCCGCGACGGCGACGGCGAGGTCGTGCTGAACGAGCTGAACACGATGCCGGGCTTCACGCCGACGAGCGTGTGGTCGCGCCTGTTCGAGGCGTCGGGGATCGGCTACGCCGAGGCGCTCGACCGGCTGATCGAGCTCGCCCTTGAGCGGCACGAGCGCCGCTCGAAGCTCGTCTACTAGCGCTTCGCGGTCACTTCGGCGATCTCGGCCTTGCCGCCGGGTGGGAGCTGCGTGATCCAGACGACGTAGTAGCGGGCCTCCTTGCCGTTCAGCGAGAAAGTCGTCGAGCCGGAGACGGGCTGCGTCGAGGAGTCGGGCGAGAACGGGCCGCTCGCGGAGTCGCCCGCCTCGACCTCCGCCTGGAAGCCGGGCGTGGGCGTCTGCACGGTGAGCTGCGTCAGCTTCGTCGAGCCGCCCGCGTCGACGACGAGGCCGAGGCCGTGCTTGAGACCGCCGAACTGCGGCGTCGCGTAGATCTGCGTGTACCAGGTCGTCGACGAGTCCCCGTCCGTCGCGGCGGAGGCGGTGTCGGCATGCGAGTCCGGGTCGCCGTCCGGGTCGTAGTTCCCGACCGCGCTCAGGGTCACCGGGCCGCCGGCGCCGCTGCCCGAGCCCGAAGACGGCGACCGACCGCCCGAGCCGCCGCCGCCGAGACTGAGCAGGCCCGCCACGATCGCGCCCACCGCGACCAGCGCGACGACGACGAGGAGGATCGGCCCGCGCGCGGTCCGCGCCCGACTCCGCGCCCGCGCGGTCACGGGAACCGGCCCCGCTGCAGGCGCCGCAGCCGGCACGCCGACGAGCGTGTCCTGCGCGTCGGTCGGCCGGTCGAGATCCTCGAGGCAGCGGCGCAGCTCCTCGGCGAAGGCCGCCATCGTCGGGAAGCGGTCCTCCGGCTCCTTGCCCAGCGCGCGCTCGACCGCGGTGGCGAGCCGCGGCGGCGCGTCCGGGCGCCGCTCGATCAGGCTCGGCGGCTGCTCGTTGATGTGGCGCAGCGCCACCGCCACGAAGTTGTCGCCGTCGAACGGCACCTCGCCGGTGAGCAGCTCCCAGAGCACCACGCCGAGCGAGTAGATGTCGCTCGAGGCCGTCACGGCCCGGCCGCGCGCCTGCTCGGGCGAGAGATACGAGCTGGTGCCCATCACCGTCCCGGTCTGCGTCACGCCGACCTCCACCTCGAGCGAGCGCGCGATCCCGAAATCCGTCACCTTGATCCGGCCCTCGACGTCGATCAGGACGTTCTGCGGCTTGACGTCGCGATGGACGAGCCCGTTGGCGTGCGCGAACGCGAGCGCGTCGGCGCAGTCGATCGCGATCTCGAGCGCGCGCCGGAGCTCCAGGGCGCCGGAGTCCTCGATCAGCTGCTTCAGGTTCTCGCCCTCGACGTACTCGAAGACGATGAACTGCTTGTCGCCGTCCTCGCCGCGGTCGATCACGGTGACGATGTTCGGGTGCGAGAGCCGCGCCACCGAGCGCGCCTCGCGCCGAAAGCGCTCCACGTACTCGCTGTCGGCGGCGTAGTGGTCGTGGAGGAGCTTGAGCGCGACCTGCCGGTCGAGCAGCCGGTCGCGGGCGCAGTAGACGGTGGACATGCCGCCGCTGCCCACGAGCCCGATCAGCTCGTAGCGGTCTGCGATCACGTCGTCGATCTGCACGGCACGGCCAGCCGAACTGAATCGGGAGGTGGGTCCCGCCACGTAGGTACAACGCGGCAGCCCCGCGTGGGGCTACGCGAAGACTGCCTGGAGAGAGTCCTCCCAGGCGTCGAGCGCCTCGGCCAGCTCCGAATCGCTGATCGAGAGCGGGCAGAGCACGCGGTTGCAGTTCGAGAGGACGCCCGCCTTGAGCAGGAGGAGCCCGCGCTCGGCCGCCGCCTCCGCGACCCGCGTCGCCAACTCCGGCGCAGGCTTCTTCGTCTCGCGGTCCTCGACGTACTCGAGCGCGAGCATCGCGCCGAGCCCGCGCACGTCGCCGATCGCGGCGAAGCGCTCCTGCCACTCGAGCATCCGGGCGCGGATCGTGTCGCCGACGTGCTGCGCGCGCTCGACGAGGTTCTCCTCCTCGAAGACGTCGAGCACGGCGAGCGCCGCGGCCTGGGCGACCGGGTTGCCGACGTAGGTGCCGCCGACGGCGCCGTCCCAGAGGGCGTCCATGATCTCGGCCTTGCCGACCACGCCGGAGAGCGGCAGCCCGGCGGCGATCGACTTCGCGACCGTGAGCAGGTCGGGCTCGACGCCGTAGTGCTCCATCGCGAACATCCGCCCGGTGCGGCCGAAGCCCGTCTGCACCTCGTCCGCGACGAGCACGATCCCGTGCCGGTCGCAGAGCTCGCGGAGCCCCTCGACGAACGCCTGTGGCGCGACGACGAAGCCGCCCTCGCCCAGCACCGGCTCGAAGACGATCGCGGCGACCGTCTCCGGCGCGACAGTCGTGAGGAACATCCGCTCCAGCGCGGCGAGCGCGTCGGCGGCGCCGATCCCGCGGTACTCGTTCGGGAACGGCGCCCGGTAGACCTCGGGCGCGAACGGGCCGAGGCCCGCCTTGTACGGGTGCGTCTTCGAGGTGAGCGTCAGCGCCATCAGCGTCCGCCCGTGGAAGCCGCCGTCGAAGGCGATCACCGCCGGCCGGCGCGTGAAGCCGCGCGCGAACTTGACCGCGTTCTCGACCGACTCCGCGCCGGAGTTGAAGAACGCCGCCTTCGCCGGACCGGAGAACGGCGTCAGCGGGATCAGCCGCTCCGCCAGCTCGACGTAGACCTCGTACGGGACGATCGTGAAGTCGGTGTGGAGGAACTTCGCCGCCTGCTCCTGCACCGCCTCGACCACGCGCGGGTGCGAGTGGCCGACGTTCGTGCAGCCGACGCCGCCGGAGAAGTCGACGAAGGAGTTGCCGTCGGCGTCGGTCAGGGTCGAGCCGTGCGCCTCCGCCACGACGATCGGCAGATAGAGCGAGAGCGGGTCCGCGACGACGCGCTCCTTGCGGGCGACGATCTCGCGGGAGCGCGGCCCCGGGATCTCCGTGCGCAGCTGAATCGCCCGGGTCGCGGCCATGCAGTCACGATAACGGCGCGCCGTGACAGCGCGCGTCGGTACTAGATACCGGGCCGCGCGAGATCGGGCAGCGTCGGCCCGGAGCCGGGCTTCAGGACGCCCGAGCTGTACAGGCCGGCGGCGTTCCAGAGCATGTAGCCGGCGGTCTGGTACTGCCGCGCCGCCTTGATCTGCGCCTCGACGTCGGCCGCGGTGTACGTACGGCCGAGCGAGAAGTCCTGCAGCCACGGGACGAGCCGCGCGTCGGAGCTCGTCAGCTTCGAGCGGAAGTCGCGCAGCGAGTCGGCGACGGTCTGCTCCGGGGCCGCGTTCGGGTCGGCGAGGTTGAACTCGCCGGACGAGTAGTGCGACGGGTAGACCATCGGGTAGATCGCGTCCACGACCTGCCCGACCTGGCCGGGGTACTGGCCGATGCCGAGGTCGCGCGTCGCCGAGAGCCCGAACACGTCGGCCGAGACGCGCACGCCGTACGGGTGCAGCCGCTGCGCCGCGTACTTGAGGAAGGCGGCGATCGTCAGCCGCATCGGCTGCGGGTGCTTGCCGGGGTAGCGGATGATCGAGAGGTCGCCGTCGCTCGGGAAGCGCACGTAGTCGAACTGGATCTCGTCGAAGCCCGCCTTCGCGGCCGCCACGGCGACGTCGACGTCGTACTTCCACGCCTTGCGGTTGTAGGGGTTGAGCCAGGCGAGCCCGCCGTTCGTGTGCCAGAGCGAGCCGTCGCTGCGCATGATCGCCATGCTCGGATGGCTCGTCGCCGTGACCGGATCCTCGAAGGTGACGACGCGCCCGATCAGGTACAGCCCCGCCTTGTGCACCTGGCTCGCGACGGCCGCCGGGTCGTAGTAGTTCCCGGCCGCCGCGTCCTGGATCGCGATCGCGGGCGCGCCCTTCGTGAAGCCGACGTTGCCGTTCTCGTCCTTCACGTCGAGCTCGATCGTGTTCAGCCCGTCCTTCTTGAGCGCGATGTACTGCGCGAGCTTCCCGGGGATCGAGGCGAGATCCATCGTCACGTGGACGCCGCGGATGTCGGCCGGCGGCTGCGTGCGGAACGGGCTCGCCGGCAGCGAGACCGGCGCGGGCGCGAGCGACACGGTGACGGTCGAGACGCCGAGCGTCCGGCCGAGCAGGACGCCGATCACGACGAGCGACGCGACGACAAGGACCGCGGTCGCGCGGCGCCGCCGCACCTGGCGCTTGCGCAGCTCCCGCCGGAGCTCCCGGAGCTCGGCCTGGGCCGCGGGCTGGGTCACCGTCGCCATGGGGCAGGGATCGTACCCCGAGGAGGCTCTGGCGGAATGGCGGCGGAGCCGCCGGGCCGCGCTCGGCGGCGCGCTGCCATGTCCTCGGTCGCGCCGATAGCTGGAGCTATCGACGCTCCCTGCGTCCGTGCATCGCACTCGCCGATCGCACCCCGTCGGCGAGCACCATCCCACCAAACCCTCCTAGAATCGCCGCAAATGGTGCTCTCCGACGCGACGATCGCCCGCTGCCTGGCCGAGGGGAGGATCGAGATCGACCCGTACGATCCCTCGCTCCTGCAGCCGTCGAGCGTGGACGTCCGCGTCGACCGGCTCTTTCGCGTCTTCCACAACAACCGCTACCCGTTCATCGACGTCAAGGTCGAGCAGGCGGAGCTGACCGAGCTCGTGGAGGTGGACGGCGAGCATCCGTTCGTGCTCCACCCGGGCGAGTTCGTGCTCGGCTCGACGCTGGAGCGGATCCGGCTCGCCGACGACCTGGTCGCCCGCCTCGAGGGCAAGTCGTCGCTCGGCCGGCTGGGGCTGCTGATCCACTCGACCGCGGGATTCATCGACCCGGGCTGGGACGGCCACGTCACGCTGGAGCTCTCGAACGTCGCCAACCTGCCGATCACGATCTACCCCGAGATGAAGATCGGCCAGATCTCCTTCATGCAGATGACCGAGCCCGCCGCGACGCCGTACGGCTCCGACGC
>DASZYW010000182.1:0-4971 GCA_035545195.1 Gaiellaceae bacterium | reverse complement strand
CGGCTCGGCTTCACCGCGGCGGAGACGGTCGCCTTCGGGGACGGCGAGAACGACCGCGAGCTGCTCGACTGGGCGGGCTTCGGCATCGCGGTCGCGAACGCGCACGAGGACATCCTCGCCCGCGCCGACGCGATCGTCCCGCCCGTCCACGACGAAGGCGTCGCCGCCCTGATCGAGGCGTACCTAGACTCACTGTCGTGATCGACGCGCGCGCCGCCCGCCACGATCCGGACGCGTTCCGGAGCAGGCTCGCGCGCAAGGGCGCGGCCGGGAACTTCGACGCCTGGCTCGCCGCCGACGAGCGCTGGCGCGAGCTCGTGCCCCGCGTCGACGAGCTGCGCGCGAAGACGAAGCTGAAGGGAAAGCCGACGCCGGAGCAGCTCGCGGAGCTGCGCGGCGTCAAGGAGGAGCTGCAGCGCGTCGAGCAGGCGCTGGCCGAGGCCGAGACCGAGCGCGACGCGCTGGGGCTGCGCATCCCGAACCCGCCCGCGGACGACGTCCCGGACGGCGCCACCGAGGACGACGTCCGCGTCGAGCGCGTCGTCGGCGAGCCGCCGCAGCTGGCGGACCCGAGGGAGCACCTCGAGCTCGGCCGCTTCGACATGGAGCGCGCCGCGCGGATGTCCGGCGCCCGCTTCGGCTACTGGATCGGCGACACCGGCAGGCTCGCGCTCTCGCTGTACCGCTACGCGCTCGACCGGCTCGCGGAGAAGGGCTTCCTGACGGTGCTGCCGCCCGTGCTCGTCCGCGAGGAGGCGCTGATCGGGACCGGCGCGTTCCCCTCGGACGAGCAGAACGTCTACGAGCTCCCCGCCGACGAGCTCTACCTCGCCGGCACCGCGGAGATCCCGGTCGCGAGCCTGCACGCGGGCGAGATCCTCGAGCCGGACCAGCTGCCGCTCCGCTACGTCGCCTTCTCACCGTGCTTCCGCCGCGAGGCTGGCGCCGCCGGCCGCGACACGCGCGGGATGATCCGCGTACACCAGTTCAACAAGGTGGAGCAGTTCGCGCTCACGCTCCCCGAGGCGTCCTGGGACGAGCACGAACTGTTGCTCGCGAACACCGAGGAGCTCGTGCGCGACCTCGGCCTCCCGTACCGGATCGTCGTGCTCCCGGCCGGCGACATGTCGGCCGCCTCGGCGAAGACCTACGACGTCGAGATCTGGTTCCCGAGCCAGGGCAAGTACCGCGAGACGGCGTCGATCTCGAACACGACCGACTTCCAGGCGCGGCGGCTCGGCATCCGCTACCGGGACGGGAAGGGAACGGAGCCGGTGCACATGCTCAACGGCACCGCCGTCGTCGACCGGATGGCGCTCGCGATCCTGGAGAACTTCCAGGGCGAGGTGCCGGCCGTCCTGCGCGAGTACGGCGCGCCCGCTACCGTCACGCCCTAGCTCTTCCGTTTGCTTGGGCGGGGTGCCGGAGCGGTCGAACGGGGCGGTCTTGAAAACCGCTGAGGGCTCACGCCCCCGAGGGTTCGAATCCCTCCCCCGCCGCTGAGGCGCTAGCCGGACGGCGCGGCGGGAACGCTGCTGCCGTACCCGACGGTGAAGCTCGTCTGGCTCGGCGAGAGCGTGGACGGGACCGAGACGGTGCCGCCGCGCTGGCTGAGCGAGATCGGGTTGAAGACGGTGCCGGAGCCCGTCCACGACATGCCCGTGAAGGTCACGTTCGGCGTGTACGAGCCGAGCGTCGCGATCCGCCCGCGGCCGACCGTGGGCGCCTCCACGATCCACTCGGCCGACTCGCCGGCGCCGTTGTAGGCCTGGACGGTGGTGAAGCTCTGGCCGTTCGTGTTGTCGACGAGGCTGATCGACCAGGAGCCGGCGCTCACCTCCGCGATCGTGACCGTGACGCTGTCGCCGGCGTGGACGTCGACGGTGTCGATCCGCGTCTCCGCGTCGGGAAGGATCTCCCACCAGGCGTAGGTGTCGAGGCCGCTGAAGTCGTAGTCCTGCGCGATGCCCGCCTGGATCAGGTTCTCGTTCCCGGGCGTGTCGCCGTCGATCCCGACCCACTCGGACGTCGTCGCCGAGCCGAACGTGTTGGAGAGCGTCGGCACGTTGAAGGTGCCGGAGGCGCGGGTGAAGCCGGAGCCGTCGAGCGAGTAGCCGGACCAGTTCGTGCTCGTCTGGGCGTCGGCGACCGTCACGGTCGTCGCGGCGACCGTGATCGAGAGGCTCGCGGTGGCGGTCAATCCGGCCGCGTCGCTGACCTCGGCGACGAACTGCGACTGCCCGGACCGGGTCGGCGAGCCGGAGAGCGTCCCGTTCGCGGCCAGCGTCACACCGGCCGGCAGCGAGCCGGAGGAGACGGTCCACGTGTACGGCGCCGTCCCGCCCACCGCCGCGAGCGAGTCGGCGTACGTGTGGCCGACGGTGCCGCTCGTGAGCGCGGTGGTCGTGATCTGGAGCGGCGCCACGGGCGGGTTCGTCGCGTTGCTCTCGCCCTGCGCGGCCACCTGGGTGAGCGCGATCGTCCGCAGCACCGAGCGGGTGCCGGAGATCGCCCTGAGCGTGACGCGCACGGCGGTCGCGCGCTGGACCGCGTTCGGGAGGACGTGGACGGTCACGGTCGCGTGGCCCGCCGCGCAGCCGACCGTGACGGTGCGCGCGCTCGACGCGAAGGCGGAGCCCGCGCCGGTGAACGTGCAGCGTGTCGCGTTGGCGACGCGGGCGGTCAGGCGGACGCCGCTGCCGGCGGCGGGGACCCGCTTCAGCGAGGCCGTGAACGAGAGGATCTTCGGCGCAGGGGTGACCGCCGACGCCGGCGCGACGGACACGCCTGCGGCCAGCAGGACGGCGACGGCCGCCGTTGCCCGGACTCCTGCCCTCACGTCGTCATGGTCGCCCCGAACCGGCGGCTCCGCAATACCCCTTTGCGCTCGCCTTACGAACTCTCATCCCGTTCACAGGTTGGCGGCCGGGGGGCCGTCCGTATGATCGGCCGGGTGCCGACCGGAGACGACCTGCGCGGACTGATGCGGCAGTGGCCGCACGGCGTCTCGATCCTCAGCGTCGACGTGGAGGGCGAGCGGATGGGCGTCACCGTCTCGTCGCTCGTCTCCCTCTCGCTCGAACCGCCGCTGATCGGCGTCTCGATCGGCAAGCAGGCGTCCTGCTACGAGCTGCTCCGCCGCGCCGGGCGCTTCGCGATCAGCCTGCTGGGCGCCGACCAGGAGGAGATCGCGCGCCGCTTCGCCTCCGGCTACCCGCCGATCGTCCACTGGCAGGGCGTGCCGACGCTCGAGGGCACCGTCGCGCCGCTGATCGAGGGCGCGCTCGGCTGGATCGAGGCGGAGACGCGCGCCGAGCACGACGCCGGCGACCACACCTTCTTCGTCGCCGACGTCCTCGCGCTCGCGCACGGCCCCTCGCGGCGCGCGCTCGTCTACCGCGAGTCCGAGTACCGCGGCGTCTGAGCCGTGATCCGCGCGGTCGTCTTCGACCTGGACGGCGTCCTCATCCAGTCGGAGGAGGTGTGGGACGAGGTGCGCGGACGCTACGTCCGCGAGCGCGGCGGCCGCTACGACGACGAGATCCAGCGGGCGATGATGGGGATGAGCGCGCCGGAGTGGTCGTCGTATCTCCACGAGACGGCGGGAGTCCCGGACACAGCGGACGCGATCAACCGCGACGTCGTCGCGCTCCTGCTGGAGGAGTACGGACGCGAGCTGCCGCTGCTCCCCGGCGCGGTCGAGACGGTTCGCGCGCTCGCGCGGCGCCTCCCGCTCGGGCTGGCGTCCTCCTCGAACCGCGAGATCATCGAGGCGGTGCTCGCGCTCGCGGGGATCGCGGACTGCTTCGCGGCGACCGTCTCGTCGGAGGAGGTGGCGCGCGGCAAGCCGGCGCCGGACGTCTACCTCGAGGCGGCGCGCAGGCTCGGCGTCGCGCCGGAGGACTGCGCGGCGGTCGAGGACTCGCACGCGGGGCTGCGCGCCGCGCGAGCGGCCGGCATGTTCGTGGTCGCGATCCCGAATCCGAGCTACCCGCCTGACGCGGAGTCGCTCGCCGCCGCCGACGTGACGCTCGAGTCGCTCGGCGAGCTAGAGCAGGCGCTCGCCGTCCGCGCCGAAGGCGCGTAGCGGCGGCGCGATCGCCGGGTCGTACTCCTCGCGGAAGAGCGTGTGGATGACGACGTCGCGCAGCGGCTCGCCGGGACGGCTCTGCAGCCGCCGCCGCAGCGTCGCCTCGACCGGCACGCCGAGGTTGCGCGGGACGCCGAGGCTCGAGGTGTTCGCCGGATCGATCCGGATCTCGACGCGGTCGGCCTCGCAGGCCTCGAACGCGACGCGGATCAGCGCCGCCGTCACCTCGGTCGCGTAGCCGCGGCGCGTCGCGTCGGCGCGGATCCAGTAGCCGATCTCGAGCCCGCCGGGCCCGACGCGCGGGTGGAGCCCGGTGCCGCCGAGCTGGCGGCGCTCGCCCGGGTCGAAGATGCCGTACGTGAAGTCCTCGGCGGCCGCGAAGGAGGAGCGGAAGCCCTCGATCAGCGCCGCCTTCTGCTCGACCGTCTCCGGCTCCTTATCGACCCACGGCATCCACGTGCGCAGGTGGTCGAGGCTCGAGTCGGTCGCGTCCTTGAGCAGCGGCGCGTCGTCCGGTTCGTAGCAGCGGAGGACGAGGCGGTCGGTCTCGATCCGGGCCGGCGCCGGCGGGCCTGGCCAGGCCATCAGCGCCGGCGGATCAGGGTGACGCCGTCGCGGATCGGGAGCAGGACGCACTCGACCCGCTCGTCCGCGAGCACGTGCTCGTTGAAGCGCTGGATGTGCTCGTTGCCGCGCAGCGCGGAGAGGGTGTTGTCGGCGAGGATCAGCCCGTCCGGGGCGAGCTTCGGCAGCACCGCCTCGTAGTAGTCGACGTAGTCGTCCTTCCAGGCGTCGACGAAGACGAGGTCGAACGGGCCCTCGAGCGCGGCGATCGTCTCCTTCGCGTCGCCGACGCGGTAGTCGATCCGGTCGGCGACGCC
>DASZYW010000181.1:0-20989 GCA_035545195.1 Gaiellaceae bacterium | reverse complement strand
TGGTCGCGCGTGACGAGCGACGGGCCGAGGTCGAAGGTCGCGACGTCCTCGACGTACTTCGCGTACTGGACGTACCAGGGCTTGTCCAGCCCGAACTTGCGGTTGAGGTTCGCCATCACCGCCGGCGGCACGGCGCGCTCGGTGTGCCGGAAGGGGCTCCCCTGGATCGCGCGCATCATCCAGAACGTCATGAAGATGACGAGGAGGACGATCGGAATCGTCCAGAGGACGCGCCTGACGACGAATCTCACCACAGCGGGGCTCCCTTCAGGAGCGGGCCCGGGCCCGGGCGAGCGCCCGGACCCGAGCTCCGTCTCGGATCAGCCGACGCTCACCGGACGCAGGTCGATCTCGTCCATCGGGTTGGTGTTCCAGCCCGAGACGTTCGATGCGACCTGGTAGGCGAACGTGTACCAGTAGATCGGCGCGATCGGCATGTCGCCGTTCTTGCCGGTGAGGATCTGCTCCGCCTGCGCGTAGAGGTCGTACCGCTTCGTCTGGTCCGGCGTCGCGGTCGCCTCCTTGAGCAGGTCGTCGTACTTCTTGTTGCACCAGTTCGTGTTGTTGTTGCCCGAGCCGCACTGGAAGACGCTCAGGAAGTTGATGTCGTCCGGGAAGTCGGCGATCCAGCCGTTCCGGTACGCGCCCACCGAGCTGTTCGGCGGCGGGCCGAGGAACTGGAGGAACTGCGGCCAGTCCATCTGCTTCAGCGTCACGTGCAGGCCGAGCTGCTTCCACTGGGCCTGGACCGCGGTCGCGATCTCCTTGTGCCCGGGGGCGTTGTTGAAGACGAGCGTGACGTTCTTGACCGGGCTCCCGACCTTGCTCATGTACTTCTTGGCCAGGGACATGTCGGCGGTCGGCTTCAGGAACGGGTTCCCGTCGATCTGCGACGAGCCCGGGATCCCCTTCGGCGTGAAGGCGGTCGCGGGAACCTGGCCGAGCTGCGTGATGTGCTGGACGATCGTCTGGCGGTCGATCGCCAGCGCCATCGCCTTCCGCTGGTTGACGTCAGGGATGGTCTTCGTGTTGAAGCCGTAGTAGTAGATCCCGAGCGACGGGAACTGCTGGTACGCGTCGCTCGACTTGACGCGCGGCGTGTCCGACGGCGGCCAGCCCGTCTCGTTGACGTCCACGTCGCCGGCGTTGAACGCCTGCTCGGCGGTCGCGCCGTCCGGGATGATCTTGAGCAGGACGGTGTCGAGCTTGATCTTCGACGCGTCGTAGTACTCGGGGTTCTTCACGAGCGTCAGCGACGCGTCGTGCTTCCACTGCTTCAACGTGAACGGGCCGTCGGTCACGTAGTGGCCGGGCGCCGTCCACTTGTCGCCCCACTTCGTCACCGCGGCCTTGTCGACGGGGATGAACGACGTGTGCGACAGCTGCTGCATGAACCACGGCTGCGGCGAGGTGAGCTGCACCTTGACCGTGTACTTGTCGGGAGCGCTGATGCCGACCTTCGACTTCAGCGTGTTGCACTGCTGGTTCGCCGCGGACGGCTTGCAGCTGTTGTAGGCCTGCGCGCCCGTGATCCCGTAGAACTGGTACGCGTAGTCGGCGCCCAGCTGCGGCGAGATCGTGCGCAGCCACGAGTAGACGACGTCGTTCGCCGTCACGGGAGTGCCGTCCGACCACTTCACGTCCTTGCGCAGGTGGAGCGTCACGGAGCTGCCGTTGACGTCCCAGCTCTGGGCGAGCCCGGGCTCCGGCTTCAGGTCGGGGGCCGCGCCGAGATAGACGATGGGGACGTTCGTGTTCAGCACCACGAACGACGAGGTCGTGTCGGTGGCGAGACCCGGGTCGAGCGACGGCGGCTCGCTGCCGATCGCCATCCGCAGGGTCGAGTTCGCCGTCGAGCCGGTGCCGGTCGCGCCGGGCGAGTTGTCGTTCGAGGAGCTGCCGCCGCCGCAGCCGGCCGCGACGAAGGCCAGAAGTGCGACGACGCCAAGGGCAGCCCTCGCCAGGGTCGTTCTCTTCACGTGGTTCCTCCTAAGGGCGATGCCAGATCAGGATCTATCGTGTACCGCTGTATCAAGTCTTACGACCGTATTTGAACGACTTGTAAAAGGCATACAAACGGGCCATAGAGCGCGTTCCCGTTTTCCGGTCTGCCAATCCTCAGCACCTGCACAGGCGCGTCTCATCGGCCTCTCACCGCTTCCGGGCTGAATGGGGCCATGCCGAACGACTCCAGGATCGAAGCCGGACGCCGGCGCGCCAACGCGTCCAAGCGGGCGCTTGCGCTCGTCGCTGCGGGCGGCTTCGTGGCGATGCTCGGGGTCGCCCGGCACACGCACCCCGGCACGGCGAGCTCGGGCGCGACCGGGACGTCGCGCGCGCTGGCCGGGGTGTCCTCGACCCAGGGAAGCCTCTCGCTCGGCGGCGGCACGCTCGCGTCACCCTCCCCCTCGAGTGGGACGCCGTCGCAGGTGCAGACCTCGACGTCGTGAGCAGGCGCGCCTGATGTCCTACGACTGGTACGCGGCGCGGGCCTCCGGCGTCGTCGCCTACGCGCTGATCACCGTCTCGGTCCTGCTCGGGCTGCTGCTCTCCGGCCGGGCGCGGCCGAAGCGCTGGCCGGCGTTCGCGGTCACGGACGTGCACCGGTTCGCGGGGATCCTCGCCGGCGTGTTCGTCGGCGTCCACGTGCTGACGCTCGCGCTCGACTCCGTCGTGCCGATCTCGCTGCCGCAGCTGCTCGTGCCCGGCGCGTCGCACTACCGCCCGTTCTGGGTCGGTCTCGGCACCGTCGCCGGCGAGCTGCTCGTCGCCGTCGCCGTGACCACGCGGCTGAAGAAGCGCCTCGGCTTCGCCCGCTGGAAGCGCTGGCACTACCTGAGCTTCGCCGTCTGGCTGGCGGCGACCGCGCACGGGATCGGGGCCGGAACCGACGCGAACGAGCAGTGGCTGCGGCTCCTCTACGTCTGCGCGGTCGGCTCCGTCGCGGGTGCGATCGCGTGGCGCGTCGGCCGCACCGCCGCACCTGCGCCCGCACGTTCCTGACGGCGGGCGCCGCTCGGTCTAGCATTCGGGGCGATGCGCCGCAGCCTTGCCTGGCTCGTCGCCCTGCCGCTGATGCTGGTGGGCTCGCAAGCGGCGCACGTGCTCGCCTACCGGTGGGTCTATCCGGAGGCAGGCGTCCGGCTCTCGGCGCTCGTCAGCACCGGGCACGGCTACATGAGCCTGCTCCCGTTCGTGCTCGGCGCCGCGGCGGCCGTCACGGTCGTCTCGCTCGCGCTCACCGCGCTCGACGCGGCGCGCGACCGCGCGGCCCGCCCGCTCCCTGCCTGGGCCTTCGCGCTCCTGCCGCCGCTCGGCTGGGTGCTCCAGGAGCACCTGGAGCGCTGGCTCTACAGCGGCGTCCTGCCCTGGCACGAGTTCGCCGCGCCGACCTTCCTGCCCGGGCTGCTGCTCCAGCTCCCCTTCGCCGCGCTCGCGTACGTCGCCGCGCGGCTCCTGCTCCGCTCGGCCGTGCGGGTCGGGCGCACGTTCGCCGCGCCGCGGAGACCGCGCCTGCTCCCGCTGCCGTTCGCGGCTCCGGCCGTCCCGCTCCTCTCGCTGCGCCCGGCGCTGCTCGCGTCCGGCCCGGCGACGCGCGGGCCGCCGCTCCTCGCCGTCGGTTGATTCGGGCCGCCGCTCTGCGGCGGTCGACCGCGAAGGAGGAGAGAGATGTCACGCAGGGCCCGGATAGGCGTGTCTGCGCTCGTCGGCGTTGCCGGCGTCGCGGCCGCGCTCACGCTCGCCGTAGTCGCCACCGCGACGTCGAACGGACAGAGGACGAACCCGATCGCGATGCCGATGACACCGCTGGGCATGGCCACCTGGCAGGGGATGCAGATCATGGCGATGCGCAGCGCCCCGGTGACCTTCGGCGTCTTCACCGGCACGAAGATGCAGATCGTCAAGGCGACCAAGAAGGACTCCTTCCACCTGATGGTCAGGCTCAGGGACGTCCGCACGAATGCGCCGATCCCGTACGCGTCCGTGTGGGCGACCATCCGGAAGGGCTCCAAGGTGGTCTTCGACGAGCGGCAGTGGCCGATGCTCTCGGCGTTCATGGGCGTGCACTACGGCAACAACGTCCGCCTTCCGGGGCCCGGCCTGTACACGCTCACCGTCCTGATCGGGCCGCCGCAGGTGGCGCGTCACCCGGAGTACATGCACGTCTGGCTCAAGCCGCACCGGGTCACGTTCGCCTTCCAGTGGAAGCCCGCCAAGTAACCCCCTGCGATCCGCGACCGGAGGAGAAGATGATGAAGATCGGCCGTCGTTCAGTCGCCCTGGCGGCAGTCGTCGGGGCAGCGCTCGTCACCGCCGCGAGCGCGTCGGCGCACGCCCGCGTGAGCCCCGCCGTCTCCGTTTCGAACCAGCTGCAGCTCTACAGCCTCGCCATCCCGACCGAGAAGGAAGGGCTGACGACCACGAAGATCGTGCTCACCGTGCCCGACGGCTTCGGGATCGACTCCTTCGTGCCGGCAGCGGGCTGGAAGCAGGAGGTCCAGTCCACCGGCTCCGGCGAGGACGCCGTCGTCCAGACGGTGACGTGGACCGGCGGCAGCACGCCGACCGGCGACGACTCGCTCTTCCAGTTCCTCGCACAGCCGGCGAAGAGCGGGACGTACACCTTCGACGTCCAGCAGACCTACTCCGACGGCTCGATCGTCGACTGGTCGGGACCGGAGTCGTCCGACTCGCCCGCGCCGACGATCAAGACCGTCTCCTCGATCGGCGGCGGCGGAACCTCGACCCTCACCATCGTGGCGCTCGTCCTCGGCGCGCTCGGGGCTCTGCTCGGTGCGCTCGCGCTCGTCCGCGCCGGCGGCGGCGGAGGAGGACGCGAGCTGGCGTGAGAGGACTCGCGGGATGAGGGCGCGGCTCGGAATCGTCGCGCTCATGGCGGCGGGCGCGCTCGTGGCGCCCGCCGCCGCATCCGCGCACGCCTACATCGTCAGGGCGTCGCCGGGCGAGAGCCAGATCCTCGAGAGCTCGCCCGGCCAGGTCGCGCTCACCTACGACGAGGCGGTCGAGCCTCGCTTCGCGAGGATCTCGGTCACCGACGAGCACGGGCGCGAGCTGACGACCGGCCGCGTCGCCCGCTCGCCGGCGAACCCCGACACGCTCGTGGTGCCGTTGCGGCCGAAGCTCCCGTCGGGGTGGTATCTCGTCTACTGGCGCGCGATCTCGGTCGACGGGCATCCCGTGCAGGGCGGGTACGAGTTCGCCGTCGGGCCGACGCCCGGCAAGCCGCCCGAGTTCACGCAGCCGCGCACGACCGGCTCCGCGACGTCGCCCGACGCGATCGTGACGCGCTGGCTCGCCTTCCTCTCCGTGATGACCGCGATCGGCCTGTTCGTGCTGCGCATCGCGATCGCACGGCCGCTCGTGCGGCGGGTGGAGGGGACGACCTTGCGGCCGCTCACCGTCGCCTTCGCCGTCGCGGCCGGGATCGCCCTCCTGGCGGTGCCGGTGTACCTCGACGTCGCCACCGCGATCGACTCGCTCGAGTCGGCGTTCTCGGTCGGCTCGCTCGTCCCGCTCTTCCGCGTGACCGCGTTCGGGCGCGCCTGGGTGGACGTGGAGCTCTGCTTCGCCCTCTTCTGCGCGGCTGCGGCGGTCGCGCTCTGGCTCGATCGGCCGGACCGGCCTCGGCGCTCGGTGGCGGAGCTGATCGCCGGTCTCGGCGCAGTCCTCGCGGCCGCCGCCGTCCTGCTCATCCCCGGCCTCGCCGGCCATGCCGCGCAGACCGCGCCGCGCGGCCTGTCGCTGCTGTTCGATTGGTCGCACCTCGTCGCGGGCTCGCTCTGGCTCGGCGGGCTCGGCGGCCTGCTTGTGCTCGCGGCGGCGTTGCCGGCGGGGAGACGCGTCGCCGGACTCGGCGTGTGCATCCCCCGCTTCTCGAACGTCGCCTTCGTCTCGGTGCTGGTGCTGCTCGGCAGCGGCGTCGGCGCGAGCATCCTCCACCTGCCGCTGCTGGCCGCGCTCTGGCAGACGTCGTACGGCGTGGCGATCCTGGTCAAGGCCGGCCTGCTCGGAGCCGCGCTCGTGCTGGGCGCCGTCAACCTGTTGTGGACGAGGCCGCGGCTCGCGGCGGCCGGCGAGTCGGCGGGGCCGGCGGCCCGGCTGCTGCGCCGCACGATCGGGCTCGAGGTCGCTCTCGTCACGGGCGCCGTGCTTGCGGCCGCGATCCTCTCGAGCCTCCCGCCACCACCCGCGGCGTTCGCGGCGGCGAGCTCGAAGCTCGCCACCGTCGGGCCGGGGCCCGTCTCCTCCGTGGTGCGGGCGGGCGGCTACTCGCTCGCCCTGCGGATCTCGCCGAACAGGGTCGGCGTCGCCAACTCGTTCGCGGTGGGGCTGAGCCGCAACGGGACGCCGGTCACCGGCGCCGACGTGACCCTCGTCTTCAACATGCTGGAGATGCAGATGGGACAGCTCGAGTACCAGCTCGTGGAGACGTCGCCCGGCGTCTACACTCGTCGCGCCCCCGCGCTCGTCATGGCCGGACGCTGGTCGCTGGCCTTCACGGTCACCCCGAAGCGCGGCACGCCGTTCAGCGCACTCGTCGTCGACCACACCACCGGATGAGTCAGCAACTCCGCTTCCTCGCGTCGCTCGCCGCGCTCGCCGCGGGGGCCGTCGCCGTGATCGTCGTGATCCTCCTCACGCACGCGACCGTCGGATGAAGCAGCGTCTGAGTCGGCGGGGGTTCCTGGCGGGCGGAGCGGCGGTCGGTCTCGGTCTCGGAGGCGGCGTGGCTGCCGTCGTCAACCGCCTGGTCGGCGGCAGCGGCACGTCTCCGCTGGGAGCCCAGCCGCATGGCCTACCCGCGCGGCAGCACGCATGGGACGCCGTTCTCGCGAAGGACGCACACGGCAACGGCGTCGCGCCCCGACACGTCCGACTGCTCCTCTTCACCGTCGACGGGAAGCCCTCTCCGGGGTCTGCGCGGACGCTCGAAGCGGCGCTGCGGACGCTCGAGCGAAGCTTCCCGTGGAGTCCCGCCGGGCTGCTCTTCACCGTCGGCTGGGGGCCGCACTACTTCGAGCACGTCGTCGGCGTCGACTCGCCGGTGCCGCATCCGAAGGCCCTGGCGAGCTTCGAGCTGCCCGCGCTCGACTCCTACGACGCGTGCCTTCACATCGCGTGCGACGACGAGGCCCGTCTCGATGCGGTCGTCGACGCGCTGGTGCACGGAGGCAGGCTCCCGGGGGCCGACGGCCCGCTGGACCTGCGCTCGGCCCTGACCTTCAGAGAGCTCCGCACCGGTTTCGTCGGCGAACGGCTTCCGGCGGCGCACCAGCACGTCGCCGGGATTCCCGGCGGCAACCCCGTCCCGCACGACGCGCCGCTCTTCATGGGATTCAAGTCGGGCTTCGTCAAGAACCAGGCGAGCGAGGACGACGTGACGATCGCCGACGGCCCCTTCGCGGGAGGCACGACGATGCACGTGAGCCGGATGCGGCTTCGTCTGGACAGCTGGTACGGGATCCTCGACGAGCGCGAGCGCGTCGCACGGATGTACGCACCGCAGGTGTCGCCGGCCCAGGTCGACAGGTTCACGACCGACGCTCCGAGTCAGCCCGAGAAGCTCGCGCAGGCGGCCCAGCGCTACGGGGTCGTCGGCCACTCGCAGGCGTCCGCCGTCGCGCGGCGCAAGGGCAAGCCGTTGATCATCCGGCGCGACTTCGACACCGTCGACGGCGGCGTGGCGGGGCTCCACTTCGTCGCGCTCCAGCGGTCGATCGCCGATTTCGTCACCACCCGCAAGGCGATGAACGCCGCGCGTGCGACGTATCTCAACCCGGGGATCACCGAGACGACGAACAACGGCATCAACGAGTTCATCTTCGTGACCCACCGGGCCAACTACGTCGTGCCTCCGCGCGCCCAGCGCTCGTTTCCGCTCCTGCCCGGTCGCGACGCGGCGCTCGGGAATGACTGAGCCGCTACGGCGGGAAGCGATAGCTCCGATGCGGCGGGACGTAGCCGCCGACTTCGAGCACGATCTCGCTCCCCTCCCGCAGCCGCAGCGTGCGCGGGTCGCCGGTCCTGCGGCGTCCGTCCACGTAGACGGACACGGCGCCCGTGAACGACGCGAGGCGGCGCGGCCCGAGCTGCTGGCCCCAGAGGGCGAAGACGTCCGCGAGCGTGACGGGGCGACCTGCCTCGCCGGGGTCGAACCGCACGACGCCGGTCGGGTCGGTCGTCCAGGCTCTGGCGCGGCAGCCGGCGGAGACGACCCGCCCCAGCCGGTACCGCGGCGCCGCGAGGCCGAGGGCCGTCGGGACGAGCACGCCCCGCCGGTTCGCGAACAGCTCGAGGTGAGCGCGCAGGCCCGCCAGAACGGGCGCCGGCTCGCACGCGAAGCGCTCCGTCCGGGCCGGGGGCCGATAGCGCACGCCCTTTCCGATCGGCGTCGGCACGAGCGCGGCCAGCGCGGTGAGCGCGCAGCAGGCGACCGTCCTCACGCCGCTCACCGTACCGCGCTGCTGCTCGTCGTTGCGATCGTCGCGGCGCTCGCCGCGGGACTGTCGGCGACCCCCGCCCGCGCCGACGGCGACCCGGCCAGCGACTTCCTGATCGTCGAGAAGACGTTCCTGCCCTACGACGCCAAGATCCCGAAGCCGAAGCAGCGCGCCCTGGAAGCGGCGGTGCAGTCGGCCAACGCGCAGGGATACAAGATCCGGGTCGCGCTCATCTGGACCGACTACGACCTCGGCGCCGTCACCGCGCTCTGGCACAAGCCGCGCCGCTACGCGACCTTCCTCGGCATCGAGCTGAGCTACTACTACAAGGGCCGCGTGCTGATCGTGATGCCGAACGGGTTCGGCATCACGTGGCGGAAGCACGACACGGCTGCGGACTATGACACCCTCGACTCCGTGTCGATCGCGAAGACTCCTGCCGGGCTCGCCGACGCGGCCACACAGGCGGTGGAGAAGCTCGCCGCCGCCGCCGGAGTGACGGTGTCCGTCGCCGGCGGCAGTGCGAGCACGTCACCGGCGAAGAGCGAGGATCGAGACAGGATCGTCCTCATCGCCGCCGTGCTCCTCGCGGTGCTGCTCGGGGCGGCGGCGCGCTTCCTCATCCGCCGCCGGACCGCGCGACCTCAATCCGAGCGCGCTCGTCCGCCGGGCCGCTGAGCCCGCCCGAGAGGACGGCCCAGAACAGCGCTGCGCCCGCGCTCAACGCGACGATCGTCGCGGTGCGCTCCGCCCATGCGGGCAGCGCCGCGAGCACGAACGGCCTGCGCAGCGTCGCGAGCAGCGCGAGTCCCTGGTAGGCGGCCAGCACCCCGATCGCTCCGGCGGCGACGACGCGCCACTCGCGCCGCGCGAAGAGGACGGCGAGCGAGACCGCGACCGCGACCGTCAGCGTCGCGAGGGCGAGCTGTCCGGACGAGAGCGTCGGCCGGCCGTAGAGCTCGCGGCCGAGCCTCGCCGCCGTCGAGGCTCCCAGGGCGAGCCCGACCAGGAGCCAGCCCGCCTCCCGTTCGAGCCGTGCGTCGCGGAGCCGCATCAGCGCCGGGGCGAGCGCGGCGGCGAGCACGAGCGGCCACAGCCAGAGCAGCGACGGCGCCGCGGCGTGGTCGAGCCTGCCGCCGATCGAGGTGCGGCGGCCGTCGACGACCAGCGGGACCGACCACGTGCCGAGGGTGCCGATGCGGCTCGAGCCCGCGGCGAGCGCGAGCGCGTGGAGCCGGTCCTCGTGCCACGACGTCGAGCGGCCGTGGGAGATCGTCTTCCAGGAGGGCGTCGCCGCGGCGCCTAGCGACGGGGGCGCGAGCGGCCGGGCGCGGTTGAGGTAGTAGGTCGTCGAGTGCGTGTTCACCTCGATCCCGGCGGGCGAGTAGCGCAGGTACGGCTCGCCCTGCAGCCCGAGCACGAGCACCGTCGTCCCGGGCGGGACGGAGAGCCAGAGCCGCTGGTCGCCGTCGACCACCTTCGCGTCGAGCCCCGCTGGCGTGTGGGTGATCGTCGCGAGGTCGCTCGTCGCGGCCGGGGCGGTCAGCCCGGCGTGCGCCTGCGCCCGGCCGGGGAGCGCCGCTGCCGCGAGCAGACCGAGGGCGAGGGCGAGGCTAGCCCGCCCCACCGGCCAGCTGCCGGATCGCGTCTGCGACGGCGGACGCGCGGAACGGGTAGAGGAAGAGCGCCCGCGTATTGCCGCGCGCGTCGACGACGTACGCGGCCTCGGTGTGCGTGATGTTGTGGACGGTGATCCCCTGGATCGTCTTCGCCTGGTCGTAGACGCCGACGTTCCACGCCTTCCAGACGCTCTCGAGGGCCGGGGCGGGGCCGATCGCCCAGTGCCAGACGCTCGGCAGCTTCCACTTCACCTCGTCTTGCAGGAGGTTGTGCCGCGCGTTCCCCCACTGGTTGACGCTGACCGACACGATCGCCGGGCGCGTCGCCGCCGGGAACTGCGCGACGACGTCGTCGAGGATCTTCGCCTCGGTCGGGCAGAGGTTCCGGCAGAGCGGGTCGATGAACGTGAGGATCACCGGCCGGCCGCGGAAGCGCGCGAGCGAGACCGGCGCGCCGGTCTGGTCGGTCAGCGCGAAGTCCGGCGCGGGCCTCTTCCCTGTCGGCCAGGACGCGTCCGGAAGGGACGACGCTTCCGCGACGATGGCGGCCTGCGGGGAGGACGTGCGGCTCGCGAACCCGAACCCGAGCCCGATTCCGATCCCCGCGGAGACGGCCACCGCGAAGAGCAGCCTGCGACGCATCCCCGCCAGTCTACGCTTGACGCGGCCGCCGTGATCTGACAGATTCCGGTGCGCTGAGTCCCTGTGAGCCCTCGGGCTCGCGGGGACTTGGCCTTTGTGGGGATCTTTCGGGGAGAGGAGAGCCATGGCCACCACGTCGCTGAGCGCTGCGGGGATCCGGTGGGACCTGAGCGACCTGGCGCCGGACGCCGACTCGGCGCGGCGCGAGTGGGACGAGCTGCTGGAGCGCGCGACGTCGTTCGCGGAGCGCCGGCGAGGCACGGTGGGCAAGAGCGGCGCGGCCGAGCTGGCCGCCACGCTCGACGAGCTCGACGCGATCGGCCAGGACGCGTCGCGGGTCGGCTTCTACTGCACGGCGCGCGAGCACACCGAGGCGACCGACCCGGAGACGAACGACCTCGTCACCGTCGCGCGCGACCGCGCCGCCGACCTCTCCAACCTGCTCCTCTTCGTCGAGCTCGAGTGGCTCGCCCTCGAGGACGACGCCGCCGAGGAGCTGCTCGCCGCGCCGGAGCTGGAGCCGTACGCGCACCGCCTCCGCGTGGCGCGGGAGGAGAAGCCGTACGTCCTCGGAGAGGCCGAGGAGCAGGCGCTGAACGCGCGCCGGCCCGGGATCTCCGCGTGGGAGTCGCTGCACGGGCGGCAGCTCGCGACGCTCACCGTCGACTTCGACGCGGGCGGCGGCGAGGAACCGCACACGATCGACCGGCTGCTGGCGTACGTCTACGACCCGGACCGCGAGCTCCGGCTCCGCGCGCTCGAGGCGCTGTACGGCGGCCTCGCGACGGTCGCCGACGTGCAGGCGGCCTGCTACGACGCGCTCGTCGGCGACCGGCTCTCGGTCGACCGGCTGCGCGGCATCCCCGACGTGATGTGGCCGACCAACCAGCGCAACGAACTGGACGGAGAGGTCGTCGAGACGATGATCCAGGCGGTCGAGCAGAACTACGGGCTCGCGCAGCGCTGGTTCCGGCACAAGGCCGAGCTGTTCGGCCTCGACCGGCTGGCGCTCGCCGACCAGTACGCGCCCGTCGGCCAGGACCGCGAGCTGCCGTGGCCCGAGGCGGTCGAGATCGTCGAGGAGTCCCTCCAGAACTTCGAGCCGCGGCTCGCCGCGGTCTACCGCGCGGTGCTCGACCGCGGCCACGTCGACGCCGAGCCGCGCGTCGGCAAGGTCGGCGGCGCGTACTGCAACAGCGTCTCGAAGGACGTCCTCCCGTACGTGCTCATGAACTACACCGACCGGCTGCGCGACGTCGTCACGCTCGCGCACGAGTTCGGTCACGTCACCCACGGCGCGCTCGCGCTCGAGCGGCAGACGTACCGCAGCTACCACACCGGCCTCGCCGTCGCCGAGGTGCCGTCGACGTTCGCGCAGCTGCTGGCGGTCGAGCTGCTGATCGACCGCGAGGAGGATCCCTCGACGCGGGCGATGCTGCTCGCCGACCGGGCCGAGAGCGCGATGGCCGGGATCTTCCGGCAGACGATGATGGCCCGCTTCGAGCAGCGCGCCTACGGCGACCGCGCCGACGGGAAGGCGCTGACGAGCGACCGGCTGTCGCAGATCTGGATCGAGGAGAACGAGAAGTACTACGGCGACTCGATCCAGCTGCCCGAGGGCTACCGCCTCGGCTGGTCGTACATCCCGCACTTCATCGTCGTGCGCTTCTACACCTACGCCTACGCGTTCGCGCACCTGGTCGCGTTCTCGGCGCTCGCCCAGTGGCGGCGCGACCCAGAGGCGTTCACGCCCGCGTACGTCGACTTCCTCGCCTCGGGCGCCTCGAAGTCTCCGCAGGACCTGCTGGAGCCGATCGGCGTCGACCTCCGCAACCCGCAGACGTGGGCGGACGCCTTCGGCGAGTTCGAGCGGTGCGTCGCCGAGGCAGAGGAGGGCGTCGCGGCGGTCTAGGCGGTTTCGGACACGGCCGGTGTCTGACACCGGCCGTGTCTCGCGGGGCCGTGGCGTTTGCGGACAGGCGCCTCGGCCCGGGTGCGATTCTTCGACTCTGACGTGGCGCTTTCGGACACGTCTGGTGCCTGACACCGGACGTGTCCGCGGCGGACAAGGGCTACGCCGCCGCGTAGCCCGTCTCTCGCAAGAGCCGGCGCGCCTTGTCCGCGGTGTCGGCGCCGGCGACGAGGATCACGAGCACGCCGCCGTACTCCGGCGAGACGTGGCGCAGCTCGAAGTCCTCGATGTTCACGTCGGCCGCGCCGAGGATCTGCGTGATGCTCGCGAGCACGCCGGGCCGGTCGGGGACGCGGATGCGGATCCGGTGCAGCTGCGCCGGCTCGGTGCGGTAGGCGAACGAGTCGAGCTTCGCGCGCGCCTCTGCGGCGTGGCCGATCGACGCCTCCAGCCCGGCGCGGTCGGCTGAAGCGAGCTCGTCGAGCGCGGCGCGGAAGGCGGCGAGCGCGGCATCGAGCTCGTCGCGGTTCTCGAGGAAGATGTCCGCCCAGAGCGTCGGGTTCGCGCCTGCGACTCGCGTCATCTCGCGGAAGGACGCGCCGCCGTAGGCGAGCGTCCGCTCGTCGCGAGCGGCCGCGAGGACGAGCGCGTTCGCGAGCGCGTGCGGGAGGTGGCTGGTCAGCGCGAGCACGCGGTCGTGCTCGGCCGCCTCGACGCGCACCGGCGCCGCGCCGAGGGCGCGCACGAAGCGCTCGACCACGTCGACCCGCGCCGGGTCGGTCGCCGGCGTCGGCGAGAGGAACCAGGTGGCGCCGGAGAAGAGGTCGGCGGCGGCGCGGCCCGGTCCTCCCGTCGAGCCGCCCGCAAGCGGGTGGCCCGGAACGAAGCGTGGGTCCTCGATCGCGGCCAGCGCACGCTTCGTCGAGGCGACGTCGGTGACGGTCGCGTCGGGCGCGGCGGCCAGCGCCTCGCGGACGACGTCCGGCGCGGCGCCAACCGGGACGGCGACCACGACGAGCTCCGCGTCCGCGAGCGATGCGCCCTCCTCCACGGCGCCGCGGAGGACCGCCTCTGCGAGGACGGAGGCGTCGGAGTCGAAGCCGGTCACGTGCACGCCCGCGCGGCTCGCCGCGAGGCCGACCGACGCGCCGACGAGCCCGGTACCGACGATCGCGACGCGGGACACGCCGGCGTCGGGCGGCGCCGCGCTCTCGGCCGCGCGCGCGGGCCGACTCGCGGCGACCTCCTGCTTGAGGACGTCGAGGACGGCGGAGAAGATCGCCGTCACGGCGCGCTCGGAGAGCGGGCCGGGGTTCGCGGCCGCGAGCTCGGCCAGCAGCTCCGCCTCGCGGTCGGCGTCGATCCAGCGCTCGCCCGCCGCGTCCTTCCGTCCGCGCACGCTCGCGACGAGCTCCAGCCGCCGGTTCAGCAGCTCCAGCAGCCGCCGGTCGAGAGCCGTGATCTCGCCGCGGAGATCGTCGAGGTCGCTCATGCGTGGCGCTCCCCGGCGGCGACCGCGACCTGGAGCCTGTTCGCGGGCGGGGCGAGCGGACAGACCCAGGTCGGCTCGTACGAGCAGGACGGGTTGTACGCGAAGTTGAAGTCGAGCACGAGCCTGCCGTTCGCCTCGCCGAGGTCGGCGCCCTTGACCGTGTCGAGGAGGTAGCGCCCGCCGCCGTACGTCTCCCTGCCGCTGGTCGGGTCGCGGAAGCAGAGGAAGACGCCGCCGCCGTAGCTCTCCAGCCAGTCGAGCTCGAGCGTCAGCGGCTCGCCGCGCAGCTCGAAGCGCGCGAGCGCGAACGGCCTGAAGAGCATCGGCTCCGTTCCGCTCGTCTCGATCGCTGCGGGCGGCGCGTCGATCTCCTCCAGCTCCGCGAGCACGCGCGCCGCCGGGTCGTAGTCGTAGTAGTCGAGCGCCGCGTGGCCGTGCTTCGGCGACTGCGGGTGGGTGCGGAAGAGCTCGTCGCGGGTGTCGCGCCAGAGCCGCCAGGCGACCTCCGGGTCGTCGGCCGCGCGCACCGCCGCGTAGAGCGCGAAGATGCGGCGCTTCCAGTCGAGGAGATCGAGGACGTCGGCGGGGGAGATGGCGGCGACGCTAGCGGTCCAGCAGCGCCGCGAGCGCCTCGCGGTCGATCTCGCGGCGGAGGATCTTCCCAGACGGATTGCGCGGCAGCTCCTCGACGATCACCACGAGCCGGGGATAGGCGTACGCGGCGACGCGCTGGCGGACGAAGTCGCGCAGCTCGTCGGGTGTCGCATCCGCGACGACGAGCGCCGCGACCTCCTCGCCGAGCCGCTCGTGCGGCACGCCGACGACGACCGCCTCGCGGACCGCCGGATGCCGGTGCAGCGCCTCTTCGACCTGGCGGGGATAGACGGAGTAGCCGCCGCGGAGGATCACGTCCTTCTTGCGGTCGAGCAGGAAGAGGTGGCCGTCCTCGTCGAGCCGGCCGATGTCGCCGGTGGCGAGCCAGCGGCCCTCGAAGCCGACGAGCACCTCGCCGTCGTCGGCGATCCGGAGCTCCTGGCCGGCGGCGGCGGTCCCGACCGAGCCGGGCTTCCGCGGCGCGCCCGCGTGGTCGAGCGCGACGACCCCGCCGACCTCCGTCATCCCGTAGCCCTCGAGCACCGGCGCGCCGAACGTCTCCTCGAAGGCCTCGAGCGTGTCGAGCGGGAGCGGCGCGCCGCCGCAGTGGGCGAGCCGGAGCCGCGGCGCGCGGCCGGTCTCGCGCGCGGCGGCGGTGAGCGCTGCGAGCATCGCGGGGACGCCCATGAACACGGTGACGCCCTCGCGCTCGATCAGGTCGAGCGCCGCGTGCGCGTCGAAGCGGCGGACGAGCACGAGCGTCGCCCCGAGCGCGATCGCCATGTTCATGCACCCGGTCATCCCGAAGACGTGGGAGAGCGGCGCCGAGCCCCAGAGGACGTCGTCCTCGCTCAGGCCGAGCGCGCCGGCGAGGTACTCGGCGTTCGCCCGCAGCCGCGCGTGCGAGAGCTCGATCCGCTTCGGCTCGCCCGTCGTCCCCGAGGTGAAGAGCGCGACCGCCGTATCCGGCGCCGGCTCGAACGGCCGGCTCCGCTGCTCGACCTCGACCGGGCTGAGCAGCGGGTTGAGCGGGACGACGACCGAGCCGCGCCGGAGCGCGCCGTGGTAGCGCGCGATCGACTCCGGCTCGTTGGGCATCGGCAAGGGGACGATCCGCCCGCCGGGGACGGCCGCCTCGGCCAGCGCGTCGAGCTCCGCGTACGAGATGCGCGCGCCCTCGAACGAAAGCGCGGTCCGGCCGGGCGCGCGCGCCGCGGTCTCGGCCAGGAGCGTGGCCAGGCTCATTCGTCGCGGCGGTAGGTCTGGAGCCCGGGACGGATCGACTTCTCGTCCAGGAACTGCGAGAGCCCCTGCTCGCGGCCGTGCGTCCGGTCGAGGAACTGGGACTGCTCGAGCTTCGCGTAGAGGTAGTCCTCGGCCGTGTCCCAGCTCATCGTCTGCGCGTGCTTGAAGCCGAGCTTCGCCGCGCGCAGCACCACCGGGTTCTTCTCCAGCAGCTCGCGCGCCAGCGTCTCGACCTCGCCGCGCAGCTGCTCGCGCGGGACGCTCCAGTTGACCAGGCCCATCTCCGCCGCCTTCCGTCCGTCGAAGGTGCGGCCGGTCATGACGTAGAGGAGCGCCTCGCGGATCCCCACCGTCTCGGCGAGGCCGCGGCTGACGAGGCTTCCGGGCGGGATGCCCCAGTTGATCTCCGAGAGGCCGAACGTCGCCTCGTCGGCGGCGACCGCGAGATCGCACGCGCAGAGCGGCGTGAACGCGCCGCCGAAGCACCAGCCGTTGACCATCGCGATCGTCGGCTTCGCGTAGGTGCGCAGCAGTCGCCACTGCCAGTAGTTCGCGTCCCGGCGGACGCGCCGCTGCACGTGCTCGGGCTGCTCGTCCACCTCCCGGAAGTACTCCTTGAGATCCATGCCGGCCGAGAACGAGTCACCCGCGCCGCTGAGGACGAGCACGCCGCAGGCGTCGTCCGCGTCCAGCTCCAGCAGGACCTCGACCATCTCGGAGTTGAGCGTCGGGTTCATCGCGTTGCGCTTCTCGGGCCGGTTGAGCTCGACCCATGCGATGCCGTCCTCCAGTTCCACGCGCACCGTCTCCCAGGACTTCACGGAGCCTCCTTCGAATATCAGGGAGCCTGATATTACGTCGTGTCGCCCAAGCTGTCCAGGGCCGAGGCGAGAGAGCTCCGAAGCGCTCGCCGCTCGGGCGCCGGCAGGCTCGCCAGCATCTCCCGCTCGACCGCGTCGGCCGCCACATCCGCCTTCGCGAGCAGCCGGCGCCCGGCTGTCGTGAGCTGCGCCGGGCGGATGCGGGCGTGAGCCGGGTCGGCGCCCCGTCGCACGAGGCTGCGCTGCTCGAGCCGCGTCAGCACCTCGTTCGCGGCCTGCGGGGTGATCAGCGAGCGGCGCGCGAGCTGCGCGTTCGAGAGCCCGCTGCGCGCCGCGAGCACCGACAGCGCCGTGTACTCCGGCAGCGAGAGCCCGAGCGGCGCGAGCGCCTCGCCGAGGCGGCGGCGAAGGAGCCGGTCGAGCCGGCCGACGAGGTAGCTCACCCGCGGCGCCACGGCCGCGAGCCTATCGCTGCATACTAATGTGCGCAGAAAGACGAAATAGAGCTGCGAGGAGTCCGAGAAATCGAGCGATTGCATGCAGGAACAAAAGCGTTGTATGCTTCCGCGGCATGCCGCGCGGAAACGCCGCCAGCTCGCAGACGACGAAGGCGACGCTCGGCCTGCGCGAGCTCGTGCTCGAGGGGGAGCTCGCGCCGGGCGAGCGCGTGGCCGAGGTCGAGCTCGCCGAGCGGCTCGGCGTCTCCAGGACGCCGCTGCGGATCGCGCTCGCGACGCTCGCGCACGAGGGGCTGCTCGAGCCGCTCGCCGGCGGCGGGTTCGTCGTTCGCGCCTTCACCCACGACGACGTCGTCGACGCGATCGAGCTCCGGGGCGTGCTCGAGGGCACGGCGGCGCGGCTCGCAGCGGAGCGGCTCGGCTCGCGCCGGGAGCTGGCGCCGCTCGAGGACGCGGTCGCCGAGCTCGACCCGGTGGTCGACCGGACCGGGCCCGACGCCCTCGTCCGCTTCGTCGCGCTCAACGAGAGCTTCCACGCCGCCCTCGTCGCGCTCGCGAAGAGTCCGGTCGTGAAGCGGGCGATCGCGAACGTCGTCGCGCTCCCGTTCGCGTCGCCGAGCGCGCTCCTCTCCTCGCACGCCGTCCTGCCTCGCTCGCACGAGATCCTCGTCGTCGCGCAGCATCAGCATCGGGCGCTGCTCGAGGCGATCACCGACGGCCACGGCACGCGCGCCGAGGAGATCGCCCGCGAGCACGCGCGGCTCGCCCGCCGCAACCTCGACCTCGTGCTCGCGGATCGCGAGGCCCTCGCCACCGTTCGCGGCGGGCGGCTCCTGCGGAGCGTCGCCGGTGGCTGAGCTCGTCCACGCGCCGCAACGCGACCGCGGCCGCGCCTTGCTCGAGGAGGCCGCCGAGCTGCTCGCCGGCGGCGAGCTCCCCGCCGCGATCTTCAACGACCGCGACCTGTTCGACCTGGAGCGCGAGAAGGTCTTCGCGCGTTCCTGGGTCTACCTCGCGCACGAGTCGGAGATCCCGGAGCCCGGCGACTACGTCCTCCGCTACGTGTGCTCCGACCCGTTCGTCGTCGTCCGCGACGAGTCGGGCGAGGTGCGGGCGCTGCTCAACCAGTGCCGCCACAAGGGGATGCAGGTCTGCCGCTCGGAGGCGGGCAACGCCTCGCACTTCCGCTGCCCGTACCACGGCTGGACGTACCGCAACGACGGCTCGCTGATCGGGGTACCGGTGCAGAAGGACGCCTTCGGCGACTCGCTCGACAAGAGCCTGCTCGGACTGCACGGGATTCGCGTCGCGTCCTTCGACGGGCTGATCTTCGGGACGCTCTCGGACGAGACGCCGCCGCTCGAGGAGTGGCTCGGGGACGTCCGCTGGTACCTCGAGCTCTGGACGAAGCGCAGCCCGGCCGGGCTCGAGGTCGTCGGGCCGCCGCAGCGCTGGGTCGTCGACGCCGACTGGAAGCTCGTCTCCGAGAACTTCACCGGCGACAGCTACCACACGCTCATGACCCACCGCTCGATGGTCGAGCTGGGGCAGGCGCCGAGCGACCCGAGGTACGCGATGTACGGCGAGCAGGTGCACATTCCCGGCAGGGGTCACGGGATGATGCTGATCGCCGCGCCGCCCGGCGCGCCGCTGCCTCCCTTCTGGGGATACCCGCCGGAGATGCTCGAGCGGGCGCGCGAGTCGTACCCGACGCCGGAGCAGTTCCAGGTCGCGAACGAGACCCGGATCATGCTCGGCACCGTCTTCCCGAACTTCTCGGCGCACAACCCGATCCGGCGCCCGCACCACCGCTGGGAGGGGCACGTGCCGATGCTGACCTTTCGCGTCTGGAACCCGCTGGGGCCGGGCCGAATCGAGGTCTTCTCGTGGTTCCTCGTCGAGCGCGACGCGCCGGCCGAGTTCAAGCAGGCGAGCTCCTGGTCGTACCTGCGCTCGTTCGGCGTCTCCGGCACATTCGAGCAGGACGACGCCGAGATCTGGACGCTGATCACGCGCAACGCCGGCACGCACCTCGGGCGCCGGCAGCGGCTCAGCTACCGGATGGGCGAGACGCTCCGCCGCGACAGCGACTGGCCGGGGCCGGGCGTTGCCCAGGCGGCGACCTTCAGCGACGCGAGCCTGCGCAACTTCTACGAGCGCTGGCTCGAGCTGATGCTCGCGTGAGCGTCGCGACGGGCGCGAGCGTGGAGGAGTTCCTCTTCCACGAGGCGGAGCTGCTCGACGAGCGGCGCCTGCGCGAGTGGCTGGGGCTGCTCACGGAGGACGTCCGCTACCAGGTACCGGTCCGGACGGCGCGTGAGCAGGGCGCCGAGCCCGGCGTGACCGGGATCGCGACGGACATGTTCCACCTCGACGAGGACTACGCCTCGCTCGAGCTGCGCGTCGAGCGTGTCGAGACCGGCTTCGCCTGGGCGGAGGATCCGCCGTCGCGGCTGCGTCACTTCGTCGCGAACGTGCGGACGTCCGCTGTGCCCGAGCGCGACGACGAGCTCGCAGTCCGCTCGAACGTGCTCGTCTGGCGCAGCCGCTGGGACCGGCCCGAGCACGACTTGCTCTCGGGCGAGCGGCGCGACGTGCTGCGCCTCGTCGCCGGCGAGTGGCGGCTCGCGCGACGGCTCGTCGTCCTCGACTCGACGACGCTGCCGACGCTGAACCTCGCCTTCTTCTTCTGATGCCGGACGAGGACGGCTGGCTCACGCTCGCGAACGAGTTCACGACCGTCCGCGTGCGCAAGGAGCGGACGCGGAACGGCGAGCGGCTCGCGATCGAGTCGCCGGCCCTCGGCTTCGCGATCCGACTCGACCCGCTCGAGCTCGAGAGCCTGACCTGGCAGCGGCCGGAGAGCTTCTCGCGGCTGCTCGAGAGCCCGTACGGGCCGGAGCCGGAGACGGACGCACGCCCGCTCTCCGAGTTGCTCGGGACCTAGCCCCAGACCTCGGCGGCGGTCTCGACGATCAGGCGCAGCTTCGCGACCTCCTCGTCGTACGAGAGCACGTTGCCCTCGACCGTCGAGGAGAAGCCGCACTGCGGCGAGAGGCAGAGCTGGTCGACGTCGGTGAACCGGCTCGCCTCCTCGATCCGTCGCTTCAGCTCGTCCTTCTGCTCCAGCTCGCCGCGCTTCGTCGTCACCAGGCCGAGCACGACGACCTTGCCCTTCGGCAGGAAGCGGAGCGGCTCGAAGCCGCCGGAGCGCTCGTCGTCCCACTCCATGAAGAAGCCGTCGACCTCGAGCTCGTTGAAGAGCGCCTCGGCGACGAAGTCGTACGAGCCCTCGGCCGCCCACGAGGAGCGGAAGTTGCCGCGGCACATGTGGGTCGTCACCGACATCCCGTCCGGCTGGCCGGCGAGCGCTTCGTTGATGTGGTGGATGTACTCGACGTGCTGGCGGTCGGGGTCGCCGCCGATCGAGGCGACGTAGTCGCGCTGGTGCGGGTCGTTCAGGTACGCGAGGCTCGTGTCGTCGAACTGGAGGTAGGTGCAGCCGAGCTCGCCGAGCCGGCGCACCTGCTCGCGGTAGGCGGCCGTCAGGTCGGCCCAGAACGAGTCGAGGTCGGGGTAGAGGCTCTCGTCGATCGCGGCGCGGCCGCCGCGGTAGTGGACCATGCTCGGCGACGGGATCGTCAGCTTGGGGACGTTCGTCGTCACCGTCTCCTGGAGGAAGCGGAAGTCGTCGCCGAAGATCGTCCGCGAGACGCCGAGCCGGCCGTTCACGTGCAGCGCCGC
>DASZYW010000180.1:0-3405 GCA_035545195.1 Gaiellaceae bacterium | reverse complement strand
GGCGCGCACTCGGCCGCCCGCTGGCTCGTCGGGCTCGCCGCCGTCGCGCTCGCCGCCTGGATGGCGACGCTCGCGTTTGCGGCCGTGCGCGGGCGCCGCTGAGGAAACCCGCCGGAAACGCCGTATTCTCTAGCTCGTGGTCGAGCGGGTGGACGCGACGCAGCAACTCTGGCTGGAGTACCGCAGCACGGGCGACCGGGCGCTGCGCGACCGGCTGATCCTCACCTACGCGCCGCTCGTCAAGTACGTCGCGGGCCGCCTCGGCTCCGGGCTCCCCGCGCACGTCGACGAGGGCGACCTCACCTCGTACGGGCTGCTCGGGCTGATGGGCGCGATCGAGCGCTTCGACCCGACGCGCGACATCAAGTTCGAGACGTACGCGATCGCGCGCATCAAGGGCGCGATCATCGACGAGCTGCGCGCGATGGACTGGGTGCCGCGCTCCGTCCGCTCCCGCGCACGCGAGATCGAACGCGCGATCGCGGAGCTCGAGTCGAAGGCGGGGCGCGCGCCGACCGACGAGGAGATCGCCGGCAAGCTCGGCCTCTCGACCGACGAGCTCGAGGAGAGCCTGAGCGAGATCGCCCGCTCCTCGATCGCCGCCCTGGACGAGCTCTGGACCGTCTCCGGCTCCGGCGACCAGATCGCCCTGATCGACACGATCGAGGACGAGGCGGCGCCGAGCCCGGAGGGCACGTTCTCGCAGACCGAGATGCGCGAGGCGGTCGCGGACGCGATCGCGCGCCTGCCCGAGCGCGAGAAGCTGGTGGTGACGCTCTACTACTACGAGGAGCTGACGCTGCGCGAGATCGGCGAGGTGCTCAGCGTCACCGAGTCGCGCGTCTCGCAGCTGCACACCAAGGCGATCCTCCGCCTCAAGGCGCACCTCTCCTCGGCCGGCGCGCGCGCAGCCCTCGAGACGTAGAGCCGCCGCGAGGGGGGCTACGATGCCCTGCGGAAACTCGACCACGGAGGAACCCGTCTGATGCCTGCCATCGAGCCCGGCAAGATCCGCAACATCGCCGTCGTCGGCCACCGCGGAGTGGGGAAGACGTCGCTGACCGAGGCGCTGCTCTTCCAGGCGGGAAAGACGAACCGGCTCGGGACGATCGAACAGGGCACGACGGTCTCCGACTGGGACGAGCACGAGCAGCGGCGGGTGATGTCGCTCTCCGGCTCGCTCGTGCACGTCGGCTGGCAGGACCGCAAGATCAACCTCGTCGACACGCCGGGCGACGCCGGCTTCCAGGCGGACACGCTCGCGGCGCTGCGGGTCGTGGAGGGCGCGCTCGTCGTCGTCAGCGGCGTGATGGGCGTCGAGGTGAACACGTCGCGCGTCTGGAACCGCGCCGAGGAGTACGAGCTCTCGCGGGTCGTCTTCGTGAACATGCTCGACCGCGAGCGCGCCGACTTCTTCCGCGTGCTCGAGGCCGTCCGCGCCCAGCTCTCCGACCGCTGCGTCGCGATCCAGCTGCCGATCGGCAGCGAGCACGAGCTGACCGGCGTCGTCGACCTCCTGCACATGTGCGCGTTCCTGGATCCCGCCGGCGGCAAGGAGGGCGGCCCGCAGCCGATCCCCGACTCGATGGCCGACCTCGTCCAGGAGTACCGCGAGAAGCTGCTCGACGCCGTCGTCGAGACCGACGAGGACCTGATGGCGCGCTACCTCGAGGGTGAGGAGCTCGACCCGGCAGCCGTCGCCGCGGCGCTGAAGAACGCGGTCACGCGCGACGAGCTCTACCCGGTCGCCTGCGGCGTCGCGACGAAGAACCTCGGCACGACCGCGCTGCTCGACCTGCTCGTCGAGGGCGTCCCGTCGCCGTCGCGCAAGGGCACGACGATCGAGTTCGGCGACGCGAAGGAGGCCGTGTTCGTCTTCAAGACGATCTCCGACCCGTTCACCGGCCGCATCTCCTGCTTCCGCGTCCTCGCCGGCCCGGTGCACGGCGACACGACGCTCGTCGACCCGCGCACGCACGCGAAGGAGCGGCTCGGCCAGGTGCTCGTCCTCCAGGGCAAGGACTCGACGCCGGTGGACGAGCTCTGCGTCGGCGACCTCGGCGCGGTGGCGAAGCTGAAGGACGTCGTCACCGGCGACGTGCTCGTCGACCACGAGGTGCCCGTCGAGCCGCCGCACATCGACTTCCCCGAGCCGGTGATGAGCTTCGCCGTCTCGCCGAAGGCGAAGGGCGACGAGGAGAAGATGGCCACCGGCCTGCGGCGCCTCAACGAGGAGGACCCGACGCTGCAGATGCGCCGCGACTCGCAGACCGGCGAGCAGCTCCTCTCGGGGCTGTCGCAGATGCAGGTCGAGGTGGCGGTCGACCGGCTCAAGTCGCGCTTCAACGTCGAGGTCGAGCTGCACCCGCCGCGCGTCCCGTACAAGGAGACGATCCGCAAGGAGGCGCGCGCCCGGCATCGCTACAAGAAGCAGACCGGCGGCCGCGGCCAGTTCGGCGACTGCGAGATCCTGATCGAGCCGCTGCCCGCCACCGACGGGGAGCTCGGCTACGAGTTCGTGGACAAGATCGTCGGCGGCGTCATCTCGCACGGCTTCCGTCCCGCCGTGGACAAGGGCGTCCGCGAGGCGATGGCGCAGGGCGAGCTCGCCGGCGCGCCGGTGCAGGGCGTCCGCGTCAGCCTCGTGGACGGGATGGAGCACTCGGTCGACTCGTCGGAGATGGCGTTCAAGATCGCCGGCTCGATGGCGTTCAAGGAGGCGTACGCGAAGGCCGACCCGGTGCTGCTGGAGCCGATCATGCAGCTCGACGTGACCGTCCCCGACGAGGCGGTCGGCGCGGTCAACGGCGACCTCAACTCGCGGCGCGGCCGCCTGCAGGGCATGGAGCCGGCGGGCGGGATGACGACGATCCGCGCCGAGGTGCCGATGGCCGAGATCCTCACCTACTCGCAGGCGCTGACCTCGATGACCGGCGGCCGCGGCGACTACCACATGGCGTTCCTCCGCTACGAGGAGGTTCCGGCGCACGTCGCGCAGAAGATCGTCGAGCAGACGAAGAAGGAGCGGGAAGCGGCGCACGCCTAGCGCGGCGCCGCTCCCTCGAAGCTCCTAGACCTCCGCGGGCTGCTGCGGCGAGCTCTCGCTGCCGCGCAGGTGGCGCAGGACGTCGTCGAGGTTGGCGAGCTCCTGCTCCAGGTCGCGCTGGTGGCTCTCCAGGCGGTCGATCAGCTCCTCGCGGCTCGGGAACGGCCGGCCGAAGAGACGGCGGCGTCCGAACGGAGGGCCGTGATGGTGTCCGTGGTGATGCACTAGTTCACCTCCTTCCCTCGCTCGTAGCGGTCGACGAAACGGGCCGTCCGCTCCTGCGAGCGGCGCAGCGCCTCGACCCAGTGCTCGAGGAGCTGCAGGCCCTGCGGGGTGATCGAGTAGGTGCGCTTCCCGTC
>DASZYW010000179.1:0-4140 GCA_035545195.1 Gaiellaceae bacterium | reverse complement strand
TGCACCGCCGCGTCGCGCGTGATCGCGCAGGCCGGGATCTACGAGGAGCTGCAGTCGCGGCTCGTCGCGCGCGTCGAGAAGCTCCGCCTCGGCCCCGGCTGGGAGGACGACAGCGACGTCGGCCCGGTGATCAACAAGTCGTCGCTGGACAAGATCCACTCGTACACCGAGATCGGTGTCGGCGAGGGCGCGAAGCTCCTGACCGGCGGCGAGCCGGCGACGGAGGGCGACCTGGGCAAGGGCTTCTTCTACCGGCCGACGATCTTCGGCGACGTCGACCCTGGGATGCGCGTCGCGCAGGAGGAGATCTTCGGGCCGACGACCGCGCTGATCCCGGTGCGCGACCTCGACGAGGCGATCCGCGTCTCGAACGGGATCAAGTACGGCCTCTCGTCCTCGATCTTCACCCGCGACGTGAACGCCGCCTTCCGCGCGATGCGCGACCTCGAGGCCGGGATCACGTACGTGAACGCGGGCACGATCGGCGCCGAGGTGCACCTCCCGTTCGGCGGCACGAAGGACACCGGCAACGGCCACCGCGAAGCCGGCCAGGCCGCGCTCGACGTCTTCACCGAGTGGAAGTCGATCTACGTCGACTACTCGGGGAAGCTGCAGCGCGCGCAGATCGACGACTAGGTGAACGTGAGGATGTGGAAGAGCTCCACGTCCAGGCCGTTCGCGGTCAGCCGCGCGAGCTTCG
This sequence comes from Gaiellaceae bacterium, assembly GCA_035545195.1. Lineage (GTDB taxonomy): Bacteria > Actinomycetota > Thermoleophilia > Gaiellales > Gaiellaceae > Palsa-739. The sequence continues at coordinate 3,440 of DASZYW010000179.1, read as the reverse complement.
CGATCCCGTCCTGCTCCTCGAAGCGGAGGACGAGCTCCTGACCGGTGTCGTCGGCGCCGTCGAGCTGGTCGAGCCGGAACGCGAGCGAGGACGTCTGCTCGCCCGAGACGTGGAGCAGCCGCGCCTCGACGTTGTTGCCGCGGCCGCGGTCGGTGCCCTCGCGGAGCTGGAGCTCCCACTGGGCTCGCGGCGCGACCCAGTCCTCCAGCGTCGCGGCGAACACCGTCAGCGCCTCGTCGACCTCGATCTCGATCCGCTCGCCGGCCCGCTCCGCGGGGGTGGGGCGGGGATCCACGCGCATCGTCGCCATGGCGTTGCGGTTTCCGGCGCGGGCGGGAGGCAAACGTGAGCTGCAAGCTCGTCTGGTTCGTCCCGCGCGAGGCGCTCGACGCGACGCTCGAGGCGGTGTTCGCCGCGGGCGCGGGCCGGATCGGCGACTACGAGCGCTGCGCCTGGTCGACCGAGGGGACGGGGATGTTCCGCGGCGGCGAGGGCACGCATCCGTCGGTCGGCATGGCCGGGCGCGACCAGCGGGTCGCGGAGCTGCGCGTCGAGACGGTGGTTCCCGACGACCGCGTCGACGCGGTCGTCGCCGCGCTGCGCGAGGCACACCCGTACGAGGAGCCGGCGTTCGACGTGTACCGCCTGGCGTGAAGGCGCGCCTGTTCACGGACGGCGGCGCGCGCGGCAATCCCGGCCCGGCGGCGTACGGCTACGTGCTGGAGGCCGAGGACGGCACGGTGCTGGCCGCCGAGGGGAAGGCGATCGGGGTGGCGACGAACAACGTCGCCGAGTACAGCGCCCTGATCGCGGGCCTGGAGCGGGCGCTCGAGCTGTCGCTCCCGGAGGTCGAGGTGGTGAGCGACTCGGAGCTGATGGTCAAGCAGATGACCGGCGAGTACCGGGTCAAGAACGAGGCGCTGCGGGAGCTCTCCCTCCGAGCCGCGCGGCTGGCGCGGTCGGTGGGGAGAGTCACCTACACGGCGGTGCGCCGCGAGCACAACAAGCTGGCCGACCGCCTGGTGAACGAAGCCCTGGACGGCCTAGGCTAGAATCGTCCTTCCACGCGGATGTAGCTCAGTTGGCTAGAGCGTCTGCTTGCCATGCAGAAGGTCGTGGGTTCGAGTCCCATCATCCGCTTCGCTCGCTCGGTCTAATTCGCTTCTTAGTTCTGGGTACGATGCTTTCTGCGTGCTCGTTGTCGTCCAAGCGCCGTTCGAGCTCGATTGGGCGCGCCCCGAGTGGCTCGAGGACGAGCTGATCCGGGCCGGCGCGCGCGATGCGCGGCTCGTCGACGCGGTCACGGTCGCGGTGACGGTCGCGGCCGCCTCCGCCATGGAGGCGGAGGTGATGGTGCGCGACCTGCTCGAGCGTGTGAGCGGGGCGCGGCCGCCTAGGCCGCCGAGACGACCGGCGAGAGCACCGTCGCCATGAACGGCATGCCGGCGGTCTTCGTCGTGAAGGTCGCGTAGTAGACCTCGACGCGGCCGCGGCCGTCCATCCTGTTCACCCACGCGGTGCCGGTGTGGAAGCCGCTGCGCAGCGCGGTGTCGATCGCCTCCGCCGACTGGTCGGTGTGCGCTCCGACCTTCTGGCCGAGCAGCTCCTCGAGCGTCGTGCCGAGGATCTCGCACGCGCAGGCGTTGGCCGCGATGTAGCGCAGGTCCTCGTCCCAGACGAGGAATCCGACGCTCGCGGACTGGAGCGCCTCGGAGATCAGTTGCGCCTGGATCTCCGGCGTCGCCAGCGCAGCCCCGGCCATGCCGGAAATGTTGCAATACCGGCGCTTTAGCGCAAGAGCAGCGAGCCCAGCCGGCCCGGCTCGACCACCACGACGGCGGCGAACCCCTCGGGCGGCTCGGAGCCGCGGGCGACGAACGCGGCCGTCCGCACCGGATCCAGCTCCGCGTCCTCGACGACGAGCCGCGCCAGCCCGGCGAGCGCGAGCACGACGTTCGCGTGCTCGCTCGCGGACTCGACCGTGCAGACGAGACCCGCGTCGTTCGCGCGCTCGAGGTAGTGGCGCACACCGTCGTAGGGATGGATGCCGCGCTCGGCCAGCAGCCGCAGGTAGATCTCCCGCTTGCGCTCGGCGAGCGCGAGCACGTCCTCCTCCGGGAGACGCGCGCCGCGCGAGGCGAGGAAGGCCCGCACGCCGTCGAGGCGCGGGCGCCCGCGCAGGTAGGCCGTGTAGTCGATGGTCGGGTCGAACGGCGCCGCGACGCGGCGGTAGGTCGACTCGACCTTCTCCTCCAGCAGCTCGTCGAACGCCCGCTGCCACGCCGCGCGGTGCAGCGAGTCGCCGTCGACGAGCACGCCGTCGAGCTCGAAGACGCAGCCCGTCACCTCCGCCGGCAGGCGCAGCAGCAGGCGAGCCCGCGCCCGGGGCAGGAACGGCTCGCCGAGCTCCGCCGGGATCCCCTCGTCGTGCGCGTAGACGCGGAGCAGCTGCGTCGTCGGCGCGTACTCCTCGCTCAGATGTTTGCGCAGCTCGTGCCGTGAGTTCGGCGCCAGGAAGGGATCGGTCGCCTTCAGCGCCGCGTCGGCGGAGAGCAGCGCGGAGCGCCAGTGCGAGCGGAGCGACTCGATCTCGGCCACGCCTCCAGCGTGCGGGCGGCGGCCGCGAGCCGCATCCGCACTACGGCGTGCTCTTGACGTGGAAAAAGGCGGAGTAGATCTCCTTCACCGCCGGCGCCGCCGCGGACGCGCCGAAGCCGCCGTGCTCGATCATCGCCACGACGACGATCTTCGGGTGCGCGTACGGGGCCCACGACGCGTACCACGAGTGGTCGTCGCAGCCCGTGCACGTCTCCGCGGTGCCGGTCTTGCCCGCGACCGGGATCGGGAAGTTGCCGAACACGGCCGCCGACGTCCCGCCGGGGTCGTGCGCGGCGTCGTAGAGGCCCTGCTTGATCGCCCACGTGTCGACCAGCTTCAGCGTCCGCACCGGCTTGAAGGTCAGCTTCCTCGCGACGCCGTTCTCGATCACAGCGTCGGCGAGGTGCGGCCGCACGATCTTGCCGCCGTTGATCAGCGCCGAGTACGCGACGGCGAGCTGGAGCGGGCTGACCTGCAGCGCCCCCTGCCCGATCGAGAGGTTGATCGTCTGGCCCTCCGTCCACGGGAAGCCCATGTTCTTCAGGAACCAGGCCGGCGACGGGACGAGACCGCTCGCCTCGCCGCTCAGGTCGACGCCGGTCGGAGAGCCGAGGCCGAACTTGCGCGCCCACTGCTGGATCAGCGTGCCCTGCTTCGCCGGGTCGCTCTGCCAGATCCGGTCGCCGAGCCGGTAGAACCACGTGTCGCACGACTCGGCGAGCGCGGTCGGCAGCGTCATCTCCGAGTAGACGCCCGCCTCGACGTTGTGGAAGATCGTGCCGCCGAGGACGAAGGAGCCGGAGCAGAGCTGTGGCGTCGTCGGCGTGATGATCCCGGCCGAG
>DASZYW010000178.1:0-5429 GCA_035545195.1 Gaiellaceae bacterium | reverse complement strand
CGTCCCGGCGCTCCGCCTCGCGGGCTCGATCCTGATCACCGACGTCGGGCTGTTCGCCGAGGCGGTCCTCGCGGGCTTCGTGATCGCGGCGGTCGTGACCGGGCAGACGCGCAGCATCCTCAGCGCCGGCGTCGTCTGGATGGTGATGGCGCTGACCCTCGTCTGGCGCCGCTTCAACCAGGAGTACCGGCTTACCGTGGCGGAGACCGCGGAGGGCCTCCACCTCCACGGCGGGCTGATCGCGCTGACGGCGGAGACGATCCGGCCGGGGCGCGTGCAGGCGGTGCGGCTGGTCGAGCCGTTCCTCTGGCAGCCGCTCGGCTGGTGCCGGCTCGAGGTCGACCTCGCCGGCCGTCAGCGCGCCAAGGGCGAAGGCGAGGCGCAGCGCGGCAGGCTACGCGCGCTGCTTCCCGTCGGGCCGCGCTCCGCGGCGGAGGAGCTCCTCGACGTGCTCCTGCCCGACCGTCCACGCGAGCAGGCGCCGCCGCCCGAACGCGCGCGCTGGAAGAGCCCGCTCCGCTTCCGGCGGCTCGGCTGGGGGCGGACGGAGTCGTGCGTCGTGACCACGAGCGGACGCCTCCGCCGCGTCACCTCCTGGGTCCCGCTGGAGAAGGTGCAGAGCCTGCGCCGCGTGCAGGGGCCGGTGCAGCGCCGCTTCGAGCTCGCGAGCCTGCACGTCGACACCGCCGGGCGCAGCGTCCACGCGACCCTCCGCGACCGAGACGCTGCTGAGGCCGACCGCGTCCTCGGCGAGCTGACCGAGCTCGCGCGCGCCGCTAGGCGAGCCGCGCCGCGGCCGCTGCTGCCTGCCCGTAGCTGACGCCGCCGTCGTTCGGCGGCACGCGCCGGTGGGTGAGGACGCGGAAGCCGTGGGCCTCGAGCCGCGCCCGCGCGGACGCGAGCAGGCGGAGGTTCTGGAAGGTGCCGCCGCTGAGGACGACGCTCTCGCCGCCCGCCTCGGCGCAGGCGTCGGCGGCGGCGCGCGCGACGGTCTCGTGGAACGCGGCGGCGAGCTCGGCGCGGTCGCGCCCCGCGGCGAGGTCGTCGTGGACGAGCGCGACGAGCTCCGGGCCGCTGCCGAAGCGCCAGTCGTACGGCTCCGCCGGCGTGTCGCCCGCCAGCTGCTCCAGCTCGATCGCCGCCTGGCCCTCGTAGCTGACTTCGTCGCGGACGCCGAGCAACGCCGCCACCGCATCGAAGAGGCGGCCCATCCCGGATGAGAGCGGCGCGTTCACCTCGAGCGCGGCGCGCGCGCCGGGCCAGCGCTCCCACCGGACCGGCCGCCTGGCCAGCTCGAGGTGCGTCGCCGCGGTGCGCCAGGGCTCGCGGATCGCCGCCTCGCCGCCCGGCAGTGGCACCGGCTCCAGGTGGGCGACGCGCTCGAAGTCCGCGAGGTCGCAGCGCAGCAGCTCGCCGCCCCAGAGCGTCCCGTCGGTTCCGTAGCCGGTGCCGTCGAAGACGAGCGCGAGCGCCGGGCCGGTCTTCCCATGCTCGGCGAGGCAGGCGGCGGCGTGCGCGTGGTGGTGCTGGACGCCGACGAGCTCCGCCTCCTGCTCCAGCGCCCACTTGGTGGCGAGGTATTCCGGGTGGAGGTCGTGCGCGACCACCTCCGGCCGGACGCCGAGCATCGCGGTGTACAGCTCGAGGTCGGCGAGGAAGGCGCGGTACGCGAGCTCCCCGTCGAGGTCGCCGAGGTGTGGGGAGAGGAACGCCTCCGAGCCGCGCGCGACGCAGAAGGTCGCCTTCAGCTCGGGGCCGGCCGCGACGAGCGGCCGCCTCACGGGCACCGGCAGCGGTAGCGCCGACGGTACGTACCCGCGCGAGCGGCGCAGCGGGAAGGAGGCGCGCACCACCGAGTCCTCGCAGCGTCGGTGGATCGGGCGGTCGTGGGCGAGGAACGTGTCGGCGATCCCGGCGAGCCGCTCGCGCGCCTCGTCGTCGCCGGTCGCGATCGGCTCGTCCGAGCGGTTGCCGCTGGTCAGGACGAGCGGCCGGCCGGTGTCGGCGGCGAGCAGGTGGTGGAGCGGGGTGTACGGGAGCATCACGCCGAGCCACGGCGTCCCCGGCGCGACCGAGTGCGCGACCGCGGCGTCCGCGCGCCGGCGCACGAGCACGATCGGCCGCTCGCGGGAGCGGAGCAGCGCCTCCTCCTCCGGCTCGAGCTCGGCGAGCGCGCCCGGCTCGCGCGTCATCACCGCGAACGGCTTGTCCTCGCGGAGCTTGCGCGCGCGGAGACGTGCGACCGCCTCCTCGTTCGTCGCGTCGCAGGCGAGGTGGTAGCCGCCGAGGCCCTTGACCGCGACGACCTTTCCGTTGAGCAGCAGGCCGACGGCCTCCTCCAGCGGCAGCGAGAGCCGGGGACCGCACACCGGGCAGGCGATCGGCTCCGCGTGGAAGCGGCGGTCGAGCGGATCCTCGTACTCGCGTCGGCAGTCCTCGCACAGCGGGAAGCCGGCCATCGTCGTGTTCGGCCGGTCGTAGGGCACCGCGGTGACGATCGTGAAGCGCGGCCCGCACTGCGTGCAGTTGACGAACGGGTAGCGGAAGCGGCGGTCGGCCGGATCGAAGAGCTCGCGCAGACAGTCGTCGCACGTCGCAACGTCCGCAGGGATCAGCGCGCTGTGGCCCGCCGGCTTGGACAGCTCGATTCGGAACGAGCGCTCGTCCTGGAGCGGGACGTGCTCCCAGACGACCGACTCGACGCGCGCGAGCGGCGGAGCCTCGTCGTGCAGCGCCTGCTCCAGCGCGTCCAGGAGCGCCGGCTCGCCCTCGGCCTCGACCATCACGCCGTCGCCGTCGTTGAGGACGAAACCGCCGAGCGAGAGGCGCCGCGCCGCGCCGTAGACGAAGGGTCGGAAGCCCACGCCCTGGACGACGCCGGTGACGCGATAGCGCCTGCGTTCCATATGCAGCCAATCATCGCCTACGGGCCGACGTCGCCACGCCAGGCCACGTGGCGACGCCACGCCACGCCAACCGGCCAGGCCGCATGGCTCCGTGAGGCGGTCACAGCCTCGTGAGGGAGTCGGCACGGAGTCGCGACTTGCGTAATATGCGAGAAATCGCTTATTATGCGTCGCGCAATGCCAACCGCAGCCATCATCGGCGCCTCCGGCTACGCCGGCCAGGAGCTGCTCGACCGCCTCCTCCTCCATCCGGAGCTCGACGTCGTCGCGCTCGGCTCCGACTCGCTCGCGGGCGCTCCGGCCTCCACGCTCGACCTGCGCCTGAACGGCTCGCTGCCCGCCTTCGTCTCCAACGAGGAGGCGCTCGCGGCTCGCGCGGATGTCGTCTTCCTCTGCCTCGGCAACGAGCGGACCGCCGCCGTGGAGCCGCCGGCGGACGCGGTCGTCGTCGACCTCTCCGGCGTGCACCGGCTCGCCGACGAGGCGCAGGCGCTCGCCTGGTACGGCGCGGCGCCCGGCGCCTGGAGCTACGGCCTGCCCGAGCTCTGGCAAGCCGAGGGGAACCTCGTCGCGAACCCCGGCTGCTACGCGACCGCGGCTCTGCTCGCGCTCGCTCCGCTCGCCGGCGCGATCGATCCCGAGAGCGTCGTGGTCGATGCGAAGTCCGGCGTCTCGGGCGCCGGCCGCGAGCTGAAGGCGAGCTCCCACGCCGGGTTCGTGCTCGAGAACCTCGCGCCGTATCGCGTCGGCTCGCACCAGCACGCGCCCGAGATCGCGCAGCAGCTCGGCTTCCCGGTCTGCTTCGTGCCGCACCTCCTGCCGGTGCGCCGCGGCCTGCTCGCCACCTGCTACGTGACCCCGCGCGCCGACCTACGCGAGCTGCTGGAGGCGCAGTACGCGGACAGCGACGTCGTGCGCGTCCTGCCCGAGGGCGTCGCACCGGAGCTCGCGCGCGTCCAGCACACCGACGGCGCCGAGATCGCGCTCTTCGAGGATCGCGCCACCGGCAAGGCGATCGTCCTCTGCGCGCTCGACAACCTCGGCAAGGGCGCCGCCGGCCAGGCCGTCCAGAACGCGAACCGCGCGCTCGGCCTCGACGAGACGGCCGGGCTGCGGCTCAGCGGGGTGCTCGTATGAGCGTCACCGCGCCGAAGGGCTTCGCCGCGGCCGGCGTCTCCGCCGGGATCCGCAAGAGCGGCCGGCGCGACGTCGCGCTGGTGCGCTCGCTCCTCCCCGCCACCGGCGCGGGCATGTTCACGGCGAACCGGATGCAGGCGGCGCCGGTCACCGTCTGCAAGGAGCACCTCGAGCTCGCGGAGCCGCAGGCGGTCGTCGCCAACTCGGGCGTCGCGAACGCGGCCACCGGCGAACAGGGCGTCGTCGCGGCGCGGGCGACCGCGGCCGAGGCGGCGTGGCTGCTCGGGCTGAAGACGGAGCAGGTGCTCGTCCTCTCGACCGGCGTGATCGGCGCGCCGCTCCCGCTCGACAAGGTGCTCGCCGGCGTCCGCACCGCGGCGCTGCAGGCGTCGCCGGGAGGCGGCGGGCTCGCGGCCGAGGCGATCATGACCACCGACACGAAGCCGAAGGAGGCGCTTTCCCGCGGCTCTGCAGGTTCGCAGGGGGGCTTCGCGGTCGGCGGCATGGCGAAGGGCTCCGGGATGATCCACCCCAACCTCGCGACGATGCTCGCTGTCGTCACGACCGACTACCCGCTCGACCCGGGCGAGGCGATCGCCTTCCTGCGGCCGGCGGTCGACGCGAGCTTCAACGCGATCTCGGTCGACGGCGAGTGCTCGACCAACGACACCGTCCTGCTCCTCGCCAACGGCGCGAGCGGGATCGAGCGGACGCCCGCGAGCGACGCCGAGTTCGCGCTCTGCCTGCGCACGGTGTGCGCCGAGCTGGCGCGGCAGATCGTCGCCGACGGCGAGGGCGCGACGGTGCTCGCAGAGATCGCCGTCGGAGGCGCTGCGAGCGACTCCGAGGCTCGCGCGATCGCCGAGCGCGTCGCCACCTCGCCGCTCGTCAAGACCGCGCTGCACGGGCGCGACGCCAACTGGGGCCGCATCGCGGCCGCTGCCGGCTCGGCGCGCTTCGACGGCGGCTACGCGCAGCTCGACCCCGACAAGCTGACGATCGTGATCGACGAGGTGCCGGTGCTCGTCTCGGGCCGGCCGACCGGCGACGAGCCCGCACTGGCGAACGGCCACTGCCGGATCGAGCTCGACCTCGCGCTCGGCGCGGGTGCGGCGAGCTATCTCACGACCGACCTCTCCTCCGACTACGTCCGCATCAACGCGGACTACCGCTCATGAGCGCCGTCCTCAAAGTCGGCGGCGCGTCGACGGCGGGTGTCGCCGACGCGGTCGCGGCGCTGCGCGCGGAGGGCGTGTGCGTCGTCCACGGCGCCGGCCCGCAGATCACCGAGGAGATGGAGCGGCGCGGCCTCGAGGTGCGCTTCGTCGGCGGCCGCCGCGTCACCACGCCGGAGGCCCTCGAGGTCGTCCGCGAGAGCTTCGCGTC
>DASZYW010000177.1:0-6970 GCA_035545195.1 Gaiellaceae bacterium | reverse complement strand
TCGGTCCCCCCGAGCCCCCCGCCCCGCGTGAGCGCGTGCGCGCTCACGCTCCGAAGCCCTCCCGCAGGTTCGGCGGTGGGAGGACGTAGGCGTTGTCGAAGACGAGCGACGGGTCGGGATCGGGCTCCGCCTCGGCGGCGGCGATCCCCGCGCGCATCGTCTCGGCGGCCTCGTTCCTGATCTCCGCCTCGAGCTCGTCGCCGAGCACGCCGAGCCGGCGCAGGTAGCGCTCGTAGCGGCCGAGGCACTCGTTCTCCTTCTCCTGCTCGACGCGCTCGAGGTCGATGTAGGCGCGCGGGTCGTCGGCGGTCGCGTGCGGCGCCGCGCGGTAGGAGAGCGCCTCGACGAAGGTCGGGCCGCCGCCGGAGCGCGCGCGCTCGACCGCCTCGCGCGTCGCCTCGAAGACCGCGAGCACGTCGCCGCCGTCGACGCGGATGCCGGGCATCCCGTAGCCGACGGCCTTGTCGACAAGCGCCTCGGTGCGCGTCTGCGCGGAGAGCGGCGTCGAGATCGCCCACTGGTTGTTGTTGCAGAAGAGGACGAGCGGCGCCTGCATCACCGCGGCGAAGTTCGCGCCCTCGTGAAAGGCGCCCTCGCTCGTCGCGCCGTCTCCGAAGTAGACGATCGCGCACGCGTCCTCGCCCCTCAGCTTCTTGCCCCACGCGAGCCCGGCCGCGTGCGGCACCTGGGTCGCGATCGGGACGCAGATCGAGGCCACGTTGAACTCCGCCGGGTTCCACCACCCCGCCGGATGGCCGCGCCACCAGTGCAGCACCGTCGCAGCGGGGATCCCGCGCAGCAGCCCGATCGCCGACTCGCGGTAGCTCGGGAAGATCCAGTCCCGCTCGGCCAGCGCGTGCACCGAGCCCGCCTGCATCGCCTCGTGGTTCCAGAAGATCGCGTAGGTGCCGATCCGGCCCTGGCGGTGATAGACGACCGAGCGCTCGTCGTAGGTGCGCAGCAGCACCATCGAGCGGTAGATCGCGAGGAGCTCCTCTTCGCCGAGCCCCTCGACCTCGCGGTCGTCGTCGAGGACGCGACGGAGGTCGTGCTGACCGGCCAGCTGCGCCATCGCGCCGAGTGTATTCAGACGAGCACCGACACGGCGTCGCGCTGCGCCTCGAAGACCGCCTCCTCGACGTCGCCGAGATCCTCGCCGTCGGCGTGCAGCGGCAGCGGCCGGTCGCACACGAGCTCGATCCGGTCGAGGTCGTGGCCGGTAAAGACGCCGCTGCCCCCGACCCGTCCGCTCAGCACCGCGGCGGCGACCAGGGGCAGCCCGAGCGGACCGGCGCCGCGGGGCGCGACGAAGTCCAGGCCGAGCTCGAACCGCGCCTCACGCGCGACCGGGAAGGAGAGCCGGGACGCGTACGTGTACGGCGAGCAGTTGGCGACGAGGACGAGCGCGGCGCGACCGTGCCCCCGCACCTCGAGCGCCGGCCGGAGGCGGCCGCGCCGCGCGGCGAGCGACCGCACCACGGCGAGCGCGAAGGCGAGGTCGCCGGGCCGGCGGCCGTCGTCGCTGCGGCCGAGCGCGTCGACGCGGCGGATCGCCTCCGCGTCGAGGCCGATCCCCGCGGCGAAGCCGAAGCGACGGCCGTTGACGACGCCGAGCGAGATCCGCCGCGTCCGCCCCTCTTCCAGCGCCTCGGCGATCCGGCGCGCGGCGGCGACCGCGTCGTGCGGCAGGCCGAGCGCGCGCGGGAAGACGCTCGTGCCGCCGCCGGGCAGGAAGCCGAGCGGGACGTCGCGGTCGAGCCCGTTCAGCGCCTCGTTGAAGCCGCCGTCGCCCGAGAAGACGACGATCGCGTCGCAGCCGCCGGCGCACGCCTCCCGGACGAGCTCGACCGCGTGGAGCGGCCGGCTCGTCTGGACGACCTCGACCTCGGCGACGCGCGCGAGCTCCGCCTCGACGGCGGCGAGCCGCGCCTCGGTGACGCGGGTCGCGAACGGGTTGACGACGAGCACGACGCGGGGCACGGGCTCACGATGCACGCCCCGGCGGGGCGCGTGCAACTAGCTGCCGTCGATCGTGATGCCGCCGTTCTTCAGCGGGCCGCCGCGGCGGGCGGAGTGATCCCAGCTGATGTAGAACGAGTCGCCGTCGGACCTGTGGATGGCGACCGCGACGAACGGCACGCGCTTCCCCTTCGAGATCCCGGTGCCGACGAAGCGGACGTAGTTGGATCCCCAGTCGATCGACGCGAAGCTGAGCGCGCGGAACGAGTGCGTGAGGTCTCCGAACTCGAGCTTGTGCCCCGGGCCCTTGCTCAGGTCGATCGAGACGAAGGCCAGGCGGTACTTGTCGTGCGGTCGCAGAGGGACGTTCCCCAGCGCCTTGATGGAGTGCGGCGGGGGAGCTACGAGGGCCACAGCCGCGGAGATGGCCGCGAGTGTTTGCATCGCGTTGCGATTTTAGCTCGGAACGGCCGGGGGCAGCAGGCGCCCCGCACGCGCGACACGTGCGGGACGCCCTGTTCCTCGCTCAGCTGACGACGATGCCGCCCCTCTTCACGCGGCCGCCGCGGGAGCGTCCGTGCGCCCAGGCGATGCGGAAGACGTCGTTCCGCTTGCCGTTGTCGAGCGCCCGCGCCGTGAAGCGCACGAGCCGGCCGTTGACGCGCCCGGCGCCCTTGACGACGACACCGTGGGCGAGCCAGGTGACCTCGAGGATCCGCGTCGAGTGGAAGCGGATGTGCGCCTTGCGGTCGGTGTAGCCGATCTTGTGACCGGGGCCTTTGCGGAAGTCGACGGTGAACGTCGCCCCGGCGAGGCCGCCGCGCCCGATCAGCACGCCGTGGCCGCGCACGCTCCGTCTCGTGCTCTTGCTCTTGCCAGCGACGCCTCCGGACGAACTGCCGCTCGGCGAGCCGCCGGTCGAGCCGGAGCCGCCGGTCGAGCTGGAGCCACCGGTCGAGCTGGAGCCGCCCGTTGAGCCCGTGCCGCCGGTCGAGCCCGTGCCGCCAGTCGAGCCGGTGCCGGAGCCGCCGGTGGAGCCGCTCCCCGAGCCGGAGCCGCCGCTGGAGCCGCTGCCCGAGCCCGAACCGCTGCCCGAGCCAGAGCCACCCGACCCGCCGTTGTCGCCACCGCCGTTGCCGCCGCCGTTGTCGCCACCGCCGTTGTCGCCACCGCCGTTGCCGCCGCCGCCGTTGCCGCCGCCGCCGTTGTCGGAGGAACCGACCGCGGGGAGCAGGAAGTCGAACGCCGGCGTGTTGTCCAGCTGGGTCATCCAGCTCTGCGTGGACGGGTCGGGCGAGTCGTTCGCGAACGAGAAAGCGGTGCCGTCGTAGAAGCGGTCGCCGACGGCGGCCGTCGAGGCCTGCGTCGGGCGACCGTCGCCGTCCACCGCGCCGAGCGGATGCAGGACGGAGGCCGGGACGACGAGCGTGATCGTGCCCGCCGCCTGGTCGACCGAGCCCTGGATCGAGGTGCCGCCCGGATAGATCTCGCACTTCCCGCTCCCGCACGGGCCGGAGTCGGTGGTGTAGTCGTCGTACCCGTAGGCGAACCCGTTCGCGGAGCTCCACGTCGCCACCGCCGCGGCGTCCTGCCAGCCGTTGGTGAACCGCCACGCCCAGACGAGCGAGCCGTTCCCCGCCGCGGCCGAGAGTGCGGTGTCGGACAGGTCGGCGAGATGGAGGGTCACGGTGAACCCGTTCGTCGCAGCGTCCGGACCGACCGACGCGCCGAGGAAGTCGCCGGCCGGGACGTTCTGCGTGTCCGGCGTCGCCACGAGCGACGAGTACGGCGCGAGCGCGTCGCCTGCGGGATCGTCCGCCGAGCTCGCGACGACGGTGCGGCTGCTGGTGACGGTGCCGCCGCCGTTCGACGGGCCGGCGATCTGCGTGAAGACCATCGGCGTCGCGACGTAACCGGCCGAGTCGTCAGGCTTCTTGTTCGTCCGGTCGAAGACGACCGAGAGCTTCCCGTCCGCCTGGTTGTAGGTGATGGCGAAGAAGTCGGCGAGCGACCGGTCGCCGCCCTCGACCTCGCAGCCGAGCCCGTCCAGGCAGATCGAGTCGTAGTGGAACGGGTGCGTCGTCGCCTTCACCTGGCTGAACGTCGCGCCCGGGTCGAGCGCGTTCAGGGACTGATTGACGTAGACGTTCCACGCCGCCTTGAAGGCGCTCGTGTTCGGGTCGCCCTCCTGGTCGGTGCCGTAGAAGGCGACCGCCACACGTCCGGGCTCGCCGCCCGCGGCGATCCACGGGAAGACGGTCGTCCGGACCTCGTCGCGGTCGACCTGCACCGGCGCGTTCGCGACGCCGGCCACGCTCGGGACGCCGTCCGACTCGTTCTGGACGTCGCTGATCGACTCGTTGCAGCCGGACAGCTTGTCCGCCGGGACGGCGGCCATCCACGTGTTGTAGTTCGCCTTGTCGGCCCAGGCGACGTAGACGTTGCCGGCCGAGTCGACGTCCGCGGTCGCGAAGCCTGCGGTGCCGCCGGCGACCGCGTCGCCGCGGGCGACGTTGCAGTCGGTGAACGTGTCGCCGCCGTCTGTCGAGATCGCCAGATTGACCGACTCGCCCAACGTCCACGGCATCACGACCGTGTGCGACGACGGGATGTAGTGCATCGGCCCCGGGAAGTCCGGGTTCGGCGCCGCGATCGCGGAGGTCGCGGAGTAGGTCAGGCCGCCGTCGGTCGACTTGACGACGACCACGTTCCGCGGCACCTGCTGGTTCCAGGCGAGCAGCACGGTCGTCGCGTCGATGAACGTCATCCACTGGCGGTCGGCGCCGGCGCCGTTCGAGGTGAGGCCGCCGGACGAGTCCGCGCCCGCCGCCTGGATCGTGTGCCCGTCGTCCGCGGAGGTGGACGTCGAGAACCCGCTCAGGGCGCCCAGGCCCGCGTACGCGTACTGGTAGTTGCCGCTCGAGTTCGGCGCCTGGCCGGTGTCGACGACACAGTCGCCGCCGCCGCCGTCCGACTGCTGGCCCCGCGGAGGCGTGCCGAGCAGGTGGAACTGGTCGCCGCCGTCGGTCGAGACCTGCGCATAGTCGGCCCCGTTGGAGAAGCCGGTCGGGCCGCACGTGTAGAGCAGGCCGTCCTTCGAGGAGACGATCAAGGGCTCCGCCTCGTCGCGCTGCGGATCGGCCGGGACGGCCGCCGAGAAGGCGAGGCCCTGCGCGTCGGCGGACGCGAGCGAGCTGCCGCCGCCCGGAGCGAGCGCGGTCGAGGTCATCGTCAGCGTGCCGGTGTAGTCCTGCGGCAGCGAGTTCGCGAAGCCGCACGCGAGCACGTCGTAGTCCCCCGGCGGAAGGTCCGTCGCGGCGACGGTCTCCGTCGTGGTGCTGCCGTCGCTCGAGCCGATCTCGCGCGTCTCGGACGAGTCGCCGTCGTCGCCCTCCTTGCTGACGACGGTGAGGATCTCGTCGTTCGTGTCCTCGACGCCGCTGGCGGGTGTCCACGAGATCTGGAACTGGTAGCTGGTCTTGAAACCCGTGTAGCCCCCGCTCGGGATGTGGATCGTGACCCCGTGATGGTCGGTCGTCGCGTCGGTGCCCGAGCCGGACTCGGCCTCCACCGTCGTGCAGTCGTTGGCCGGATGCGACCCCGGCGGGATCGTCCCCGTCCAGGTGGTCGTGGCCGTCTGGCCGACCGCGGGAGCCGTGACGTCCTCGGTGGCAGGCTCGGACGCGCCGACCACTCCCGCCCCCCACAGAACGCCCAGGACGATCAGGCAGATCGTCCCTGCCAGCGCAAATCTCTTCCTACTCATGGGTCCCCCCGCAGGTCGTTGTCTCCCGAACAGACCGACGGCAGGCCGAAAACCTGCAGCCGCTCCCCGTGCCGCAAGAACGGGCGGGGGGCCGCCCCGGATACGGCCGTCTAGCGGGAGGCGTAGCCGCGCATGCCGTCGAGCAGCAGCGCGGTGAACCGGTCGGCGAGCGCGTCGGTGTCGGAGCCGGGGCGGAGCCAGGTGTAGGCCCAGTTCGCGGCCGAGAGCGCGAGCAGCGCGGCGGTGCCGTCGTCGAGGTCGGTGCGGAGCTCCCCGAGCTCCCGTCCCTCGCGGAAGAGCACGCGGAACCGCTCCTCGTAGCGGCGCCGCTCGGCGAGGAACCGCTGCCGGTGCTCGCCCTCGAGATACCGCCACTCGCGCACGAACACGGTCGCGACGTCGAGCTGCTCGGCGACGACGCGCAGGTGCGCCCGCAGCGCCGCCCGGATCCGCTCCACCACCGGCCCCTCGTCCGGCACCGCGTCGAGCGCGGCGTGGAACGCCTCGGCGCCCTCGTGCGCGACCTCCCAGAGCAGCTCCGCCTTCGACTCGATGTGCGAGTAGAGCGAGCCCTTCTGGACGCCGAGCGCCTCGGCGAGGTCGGCGGTCGACGTGCCGTGGTAGCCCTTCTCCGCGAAGAGGCGGGCGGCGGCGCGGGTTAGCTCGGTGCGGCGTGCGGACACTACAATCGAGAGGCTAACGATCGTTCGGAAGGTGGTGCGTGGTGGCAGTTGTCGAGGTTCCCCGGGACCAGCAGGCATTTCTCGAGTACGTGCAGGCCGGCGGCCAGGTCGAGACGACGGACTGGATGCCGGACGACTACCGGGCGAAGCTGATCAAGTTCATCGAGATGCACGGCAACTCCGAGCTGATGGGCGTCCTGCCCGAGCGGGAGTGGATCCTCCGCGCCCCGACGCTGCAGCGCAAGCTCGCGCTGACGGCGAAGGTGCAGGACGAGGTCGGCCACGCGCAGCTGATCTACCGCGTCGTCGAGGATCTCGGCAAGCCGCGGGAGCAGTGCCTCGCCGACCTGATCTCGGGCAAGGCGAAGTTCCACAACGTCTTCCACTACCCGACCTACACCTGGGGAGACGTCGGCGTGATCGCCTGGCTCGTCGACGCGGCCGCGATCATCAGCCAGAAGGCGCTGCTCAAGTGCTCGTACGCGCCGTACGCGCGGATCATGAAGAAGATCTGCTGGGAGGAGTCGTTCCACATCCTCCACGGCCGCGACGTGATCCTCGC
>DASZYW010000176.1:0-1688 GCA_035545195.1 Gaiellaceae bacterium | reverse complement strand
AAGATCGTTCTAGTGACGATGGAGCTCTCCATGGCGTTCCCCGTGCGCGCTCGCGTGCAGCCCGGCATCGAGGTCGTGGTCAACTTCGGCATCTTCGCGGGCCGGGAGGCGAGCTCCGCCGAGATCGACCGGCTCGCCGAGTGGCTGGTCGACGAGGTCGGCGAGGTATCGATCATCTCCGAGGACCGCCACCAGATGGACGGCCGCGTCGAGGCGTCCGTGCACCAGGTGCGGATCGAGGTCTCGACCGACCGGGTGCCGCTCGACGAGGACGAGCGCGCGGCGGTCGAAGCCCGCGTCGTCGAGCGCGCCGAGCACTGGGCGCGTCTCTGCGTGGCCGAGCGCCGCACCGACGCCGCCGAGATCTGAGCGCGGAGGAGGGCAGCGCCGGAGGATGGCGGTCAGGGGGACGCCCTGACCCCAGCTGGGTGATCGGTGAGAGCCCAGCCCGTCTTGGACGGAGGACCGGCGGCGGGGGCGGCGACTACCCGAATCGGTTAGAGCGCGCGACCCACAGCGTCGAGCGTGCGCTCTGCCTGGTGGCGGGCGACCGCGTCGAGACCGGGTCCGACGAGCCGGCCGACGACGCCGGAGAGGGCGAGCTCGGTCCGCCAGCGCATGCACGTTCCGTCGCCGTCCGGCTCGAGGTCGAACCGCGACTGCACGTCGGTTCCGGGCCCGTGCGCCCGGAGCGCCGCGTGGCTGGGTGCGCAGCACTCCCGCACCTCGAAGGAGATGGTCAGGGCGGGCGCCAGGGGCAGCGGCGGCTTGACCTTCGCCTCCCAGCGGTGCTCGTCGATCACCCGGTGACTCCGCACCGCTGGGAGCGCCGACGCGATCACGTCCGGATCGGTCAGCGCGGCGAACACGCGCTCCGGTGGAGCGGCGAAGCGTCGTTCGCCTTCGACGACATGCACCGGCGGGACGCTACCGCGCCCGGCCGCCGCGTGGGCGACCGGGCACGGTCGGTCGATCAGCGGTGGTGATGGTGATGCGGATGCCAGGCGACGTGCACGAGCGCGTGCTGGAACGCAGCGTCGTGCGCCTTGGCCGCATGGGCCGAGGCCCAGTTCGTCGTCACGAGCTGGTTCACGAACGTCGCGACCTTGGCGAGGATCGCCGCCTCCTGGTCCGAGGTCAGCTTCCCGGCGGCGACGTACGGATCGAGCTTCGCCTTGGCCGCCGCGTTCAGCGCGTCGACGAGGCCCGCCGACGACTTGCCGGGCGTCGCGTCCGCGATCTGCGCGAGCGTGTGCCCGCCCTGCAGGTCGGCCTTCAGCGCCTCGTCCGACAGCCCGAGGTAGCTCTGGGCCGCCGCGAACAGCCCGCCGAGCTTCTCGTGCTGGGCGAAGCGGAACGCGACGTTCGAGGCCTGGTCGTTGTCGTGCCCGCCGTTGCACGCGGCGGCGATTCCTGCACCAACGGGGATGAGCACGCCGACTGCGGCAGTAGCAACCGCGAGGCGACGCACGAGTCCATGACTCATTCCCCCTCCTTTATGCGTCGTTGCTCGGTTGTCGCCCGAAGTGCTACCCGGCCCGGGCGGGGACGATCGCCGGACTTACAAAGGTTTTGCATTGGCCCACGGGCCGCCTCCCCGGATACGCTGCGCGCCGCCGCCCCCGTAGCTCAGTGGATAGAGCAGCGGTTTCCTAAACCGCGTGCGCAAGTTCGATTCTTGCCGGGGG
>DASZYW010000175.1:0-5188 GCA_035545195.1 Gaiellaceae bacterium | reverse complement strand
AGCGCCGTCGCCTTCGCCTCGGGGTCGTCGGCGCGGAGGTGCAGCTCCGAGAGCCGCAGGTCGAGCGACTGCGCGAGCAGGTCGTCGATCCACTCGCGCGGCGGGTGCAGCTCCAGCCGGTAGCCGGCGTTGGTGGAGACGAACGTGCGGTGGCCGCTGTGCTCCTGGATGCGCAGGTCGGAGCGCTCGGCGCGCTCGAGCGTCTCGTCGAACTCGTCCTCGTCGAGCGCGATGCCGAGGTGGTCGACGCGCGGCAGCGGCCACTGGCCCGGCTGCACGACAACGTTGACGGCGCCCTTCTCCAGCTCGGTCAGCCGCAGCTTGAAGCCGATCCCGTCCAGCTCGTCCCAGGAGACGCCGGGCTCGTAGGAGGTCAGCTCCTCGCCGATCCGCCCGTGGCGTGCGACGAGGTCGAACGCGAGCTTGCCGACGTAGCGCGCCTCGACCTCGCGGACGCGGCTCGTGACCAGGTGGTAGTGGAAGAGCTGCACGATTGGCATCGTGCCAATCGTCTACCGCGCCGCGCGCACCTCGAAGCGTGCCACCGTGTAGCCCGCCAGCACCGGCACGTTGAGCATGAACGTAGCGAGCAGGAGCGTCATCACGGCGAGCATCGAGCCGTGCGTGTGGTCGCGCAGGAACGTGAACTCGAGCATCCCGGCGACGACGAGGTAGACGAGCAGCATCCAGCCGGCGACCTGGCGGAAGCGCCAGAGCGCGAAGCCCGGCGAGCGCAGGATCAGGGCGACGTTGAGTGCGAGCACGAGCACCGCGGCGGCGAGCAGGAGCACTGCGGGAAGCAGCGGCGCGCGCTTCGGCAGGTACGCCGCGAGGTAGATGACGCCGGCCGCGACGAGCCCGATCGAGAGCATCCCGAGCTCCGTCACCTTCGGCCCGCGGAACTCGTCGCTCACGACGCGAGCCTCGTCATGATGATCAGCGTCGCCACCTGCATCGCGCCGGTGATCCCGGCGGCGTAGACGAAGCGGCGCATCAGCAGCTGCACGATCGCGGGATTCGGCTGCGGCTTGCGCAGCTCGAAGAGGACGGCGATGTTCGCCGGCTGGAGCAGCGCGAGCGCGATCATCGCCATCACCGCGACGACGACCATCGAGGCGACGACCCAGCCGTGGCGGCCGTACGAGGTGTCGAGCATCCCGTTCGCGAGGGCGAGCTGGAAGCCGGCGCCGAGGGTCATCGTCACGAGCGTCGGCATGATCAGCAGCATCTTCGGCATCAGCCTCTTGGTCAGCTCGATCCGGGCCGGAATCGAGAGGCTGCGCATGATCGGCCCGATCACGAAGCCCATGAACAGGTCGACGGCCGTCCACATGCCGCCGCCGACGACGTGGAGGAAGTCGAGCCCCCACGTCCAGTTGCCGGCGATCACGACGACGGTGAAGGCGAGCGCGGCGCCCACGACCCAGAGCCCGCGGACGGGAACGATCGCGGACGACTCGCGGGGAGCTTCCTGCTCAGCAGCGACGGCAGCGGCCACCGCGGCGACTATACGCGGTGGTACGGCTGTCCAAAAGAGCCGTCTTGTCGGCGGCAGGTCGGCGAGGCACGCTCCCGGTCTGGCCGAGCCCTCGGATCACGATCTGCTCCTGGCTATCCTCACGTCCTCTGCCAGTACGCGCAGATGAAGCTCGACCGCATCATCGACTTCCTGGAGAGCGATGGCGAAGAAGAAGAGGACGACGAAGCTGACGGCTGAGTTCTGGCGCAAGGACGCCGAGCAGCGGGCGAATGCCGAGCGGCTGCTCGAAGCGAGCCGCAAGGCGCGCGAGCAGAAGCAGTCCGCGGGCTAGTCGCCGCGCAGGAAGGCGACGTCCGGCTCCCAGCCGTCGATCACGTGGCCGAAGCCGAGCTCGCGCGCGAGCGCCTCAGTGGCGCGGAACTGCTCCCGCTGCGCCGCGCCATCGCCCGTTCGGGCAATCGCCTCGAGCCGAGCAAGTAACAGACTGTTACTTGGAAGCGGGTGGCGCTCCAGCTCCCACTCGAGCCATTTGTTGTACGGACGGACGCGGCCGTGGGCGCGGAAGGTGAAGTCGAGCAGCCACGGGATCGACTCCTGCGCGTCGAGGAGGGAGGCGACCCGGAGCCCGGCGCGGTCGTTCTTGAGCGAGAGGTAGAGCATGTTCACGTAGCCGTCGAGCGGCTCGGCCGCGGTCGCCGGGTCGACGCGGGTCGCCTCGGCGAGGGCCGCCGCGACCTCGCCCGTCTTGTCGATCGTCGGCTCGAGCCAGGTCAGCGCCGGCTTGACCCACTCGGGCGCGGTTGCGAGGCGCTCGAGCGTCGCCTCGGCGAGGTCGAGCCCGCCGCGCTCCTTCGGCCACGCGCCGCTCAGCTCGCGCACGACGACGAAGGCGTCCCAGTCGCTGTGCTCTCCGACGTGCAGCCCGCGGCCGCGCGAGCCGCTGAGGATCACCCCGACGACGTTCTCGTCCTCGCGCGCCCGCGCGAGCACCTCGTCAAAGTCGCGCACGCGTGCGCTCGAAGCGGAGCTTCTCCGCCTCGGCCGGGATCTCCGTCGGGTAGTCCCCGGTCAGGCAGGCGCGGCAGAGCGCCGACGCCGGCCGCCGCGTCGCCTCGACGAGCCCGTCGTGCGAGAGGTACGCGAGCGAGGTCGCGCCGATGTGCTCGCGCACCTGCTCGACCGTCTTGCTCGACGCGATCATCTCGGCCGGGTCGGCGAGGTCGATCCCGTAGAAGCACTGGCCGATCACCGGCGGCGACGAGACGCGCACGTGCACCTCGGCCGCGCCCGCGTCGAAGAGCATCTTCACGATCTGGCGCGTCGTCGTGCCGCGGATGATCGAGTCGTCGACCGCGACGACGCGCTTGCCGGTGATCTCTGCGAGCGGGTGGTACTTGAGCCGCGCGCCCTGCTCCCGCATCTCCTGGTCGGGCTGGATGAACGTGCGGCCCACGTAGCGGTTCTTGATCAGCCCCTCGCTGAACGGGATCCCGAGCGCGCGGGCGAAGCCGATCGCTGCCGGCGTGCCCGAGTCGGGGATCGGCAGGACGAGGTCGGCCTCGACCGGCGCCTCCTGCGCGAGCCGCTCGCCCATGCGCACGCGGGCGCCGTGCACCTCGACGCCGTCGAGGCGCGAGTCGGGGCGGGCGAGGTAGAAGAACTCGAAGATGCAGAGCGCGCCCTGCGGCGCCGGGTCGAGCGCCTGCTGCGCGCGGAGGCCGCCGCCGTCGATCACGACCGCCTCGCCCGGCTCCACCTCGCGCACGAGGTCGGCGCCGACGAGCGCGAGGGCGCAGTCCTCGCTCGCGACCGCCCAGTCGTCCCCGATCCTCCCGAGCGCGAGCGGACGGAAACCGTGCGGGTCGCGGAAGGCGACGAGCCGACCCTCCGAGAGCGCGACGATCGAGTAGGCGCCCTCGAGCCGCTGCATCGCGTTCGCCACGGCCTCGTCGAGCGGGGCCGGGTCGTTCGCGATCAGCGCCGCGACCAGCTCGCTGTCGGAGGTGGTGCGGAGCGCGACGCCCGCTTCGCTCAGCTCCTCCCGCAGCGCCGTCGTGTTGACGAGGTTGCCGTTGTGGCCGAGCGCGACCGTGCGCGCCGAGCCGTGCTGGACGAGCGGCTGCGCGTTCGCCCACTGCGAGGAGCCGGTCGTCGAGTAGCGCGTGTGCCCGATCGCGACGTTGCCGCGCAGGCCGTGCAGCTTCTGCTCGTCGAAGACCTGGGAGACGAGCCCGAGGTCGCGCATGGCGGTCAGGCGGCCCTGCTCCGAGACCGCGATCCCGGCGGACTCCTGGCCGCGGTGCTGCAGCGCGAAGAGGCCGAAGTAGGTGAGGCGCGCGACGTCTCGGTCCGGCGCGTAGACGCCGAAGACGCCGCACATCACCGCACCTCGCCGATCTGCGTGAAGCCGCGCGCGCCGAGGCGCGAGACGTCTTCCGGAGCGCAGGCCAGCACCGCCGCACCTTGTAACAGTCTGTTACTTGGCAGCGTCACGTCCGCCGCCAGCCCGCCGCTCCACGCGGCCGCCTCGGCGAGCGCCGCCTCAAGGCCCGCGGAGCCGACGTCGTGGCAGAGCGTCAGCAGCGGCGCCGCCTTCCAGAGGAACCGGATCAGCGCCGCCTCGGCGGCGAGCGACTCCTCCGGCGCCTCGGCGAGCAGCACCGCGTCGCCGCGGCGCCAGCGTCCCGGCACCGAGCGGACGTCGGCGACGAGGCCGACGCAGCCCACGACCGGCGTCGGCGGGATCGAGCGGCCGTTCGTGTCGTTGTAGAGGGAGACGTTCCCGGAGACGACCGGGATCCCGAGCGCGTCCGCCGCCTGCGAGATCCCCTCGATCGCCTGCGCCAGCTCCCAGGCGATCTCCGGCTTCTCGGGATTGCCGAAGTTGAGGCAGTCGGTGAGCCCGAGCGGTTCGCCGCCCGCACACGCGACGTTGCGCGCCGCGCCGAGCACCGCCTGGACGCCGGCGCGGAAGCCGTCCGTCTCGCCGGGATCCGGCCCCTGCAGCGAGATCGCGAGGCCGCGCAGCGACGGTCGCAGTCGCAGCACCGACGCGTCGAGCCCGGGGCGGCGCACCGTCCGCGAGCCGACGAGCTGGTCGTACTGCTCCAGCACCTCGCCGACCGTGAACTCGGGGCGCGGCACGCTCCGCGGCTCGCGCGGCTCGGCGCGCTGCTCGACCTCGTAGCGCGGGCACTCGTCCGTGAGCAGCCGCGCCGGGATCGAGCCGACCATGGCGTCGTTCCAGAAGACGCGGAGCTCGCCCGAGTCGGTGACCGTGCCGATCGTCGTGCACGGCAGCTCCCAGCGCCGGCAGACCTCGTGCACCGCCTCGAACATCTGCGGGCGCACCACCGCGACCATCCGCTCCTGCGACTCGGAGATCATCACCTCCCACGGCTCCATGCCGTGCTCGCGCAGCGGGACGCGGTCGAGCCGGACGTCGAGGCCGGTTCCCTCCGAGGCCATCTCGGAGAGCGCCGACGCGAGCCCGGCGGCGCCGCAGTCCTGCAGCGACTCGACGAGCCCGGACTCGACGAGCTCGACCGAGACCTCGATCAGCTTCTTGCCGGTGAACGGGTCGCCGACCTGGACGGAGGGCCGCTTGTCCGCGTCGTCGTCGGAGAGCTCGGCGCTCGCGAGCACCGAGGCGCCGCCGATCCCGTCCCGGCCGGTCGTCGCGCCGTAGAGCACGACGAGGTTCCCCGG
>DASZYW010000174.1:0-5162 GCA_035545195.1 Gaiellaceae bacterium | reverse complement strand
GGCTCCGCACCGACACGATCGACGTCCTGCAGATGCACGAGCCCGACCCGGGCACCCCGATCGAGGAGACGCTCGGCGTCCTCAACGAGCTCGTCGAAGAGGGTTCGGTCCGCTGGATCGGCTCCTCGAACTTCTCCGCCGAGCAGATCGAGGAGGCCGAGCGCGTCTCGCGCGAACGCGGCCTCGCCCGCTTCGTCTCGGCGCAGAACCACTACTCGCTCCTCGAGCGCGAGGTCGAGGACGAGGTGCTGCCCGCCTGCGAGCGGCTCGGGATCGGGATGCTCCCGTTCTTCCCGCTGGCGAGCGGGCTCCTGACCGGCAAGTACGCGCGCGGCCGGGAGGCGAGCGAGGGTCGGCTCGCCGGCCGCCAGATTCCGGACGAGCGCTGGGACCGCGTCGAGGCGCTGCAGCGCTACGCCGACGAGCGCGGGATCTCGCTGCTCGAGGTCGCGATCGGCGGCCTGCTCGCGATGCCCGCCGTCGCGTCGGTGATCGCGGGCGCGACAAGGCCGGAGCAGGTGCGCGCGAACGTCGCCGCCGCCGCCTGGGAGCCGGGCGCGGAGGACGTCGCCGCGCTGAAGGCGCTGCGCTAGCGGAACAGCGGCACGAGCCGGCGCAGCCGCTGGCGCTCCGCCGGCAGGAAGAAGCCGAGCGCGGCGAGCGCGAGCGGGTACGCGAGCACGAGCAGGAACGAGAGCGCGAGCGGCAGGTGCGCGGCCCGCGCGGCGACGGTCAGCGCGGCGGCGGCCAGCACCGCGGTCGCGTTCCGGCGCCAACGGTGCGGTACCGGATAGACGTGCTGCGCGTACCACGTCATCCCGGCGAAGAGCGTCGCGTACGCGATCACCTGCGAGATCGAGGCGCCGATCATCCCCCAGCGCGGGATCAGCCAGAAGTTGAAGCCGATGTTCACCGCCGCGCCCGCGCCGGTCACGACCCAGTTCAGCTGCGTGCGCCGCGCCCGGCCGCTGCCGATCGCGAGCACGACGTAGCCGGCGTACAGCACCTCCGCGAAGCAGAGCAGCGCGACGCCGCGGTCGGCCCGCTGGAAGCGCGGGTTGGTCAGCAGCGCCACCACCCACGGCGCCAGCGCGCCGAGGAAGAGCGCCGCCCACGACATCAGCGCCAGCAGGTACGTGAGCACGAACGAGTACGTCCGCTTCGCCTCGCGGTCGTCCTCGATCGAGTAGGCGAACGCGGGCCACGCCGTCCGGAATGCGACCATCAGGAACGTGATCGCCGTCGAGATCTTCAGCGCCGCCGAGTAGATGCCCACCTCGGCCTGGCCCTTGTACCAGATCACGAATTCGCGGTCGATCCAGTTGATCGCCCAGAGCGCGATCGCCGACGGGACGAGCGGCATTCCGAACTTCTGCATCTGCCGGAACAGCTCGCGGTCGAACTCGAGGCCGAGCTGCTCGCGCCGGTAGGCGAGGAGCGCGAGGTAGACGACGAGCGTGCCGGTGAAGTTGCCGACGACGAGCCCGATCGCGCCCCAGTGCAGCACGGCGACGAACACGACCATCGCCGTCACCGTGACCAGGACGTTCGTGACGCTCGCCAGGGCGAACTGCGTCGAGCGCTCCTCGACCCGGAAGAGCGCCGTCAGCTGGTTGTAGTTCGTCTGCGCCCAGAGGCCGACCGCGCCGGCGCGGACGAGCGACGGGTCGTGGCCGAGCCCGATCCAGTGGCTGACCGGCGACGCGAACACGAGCCCGAGCACGAGCCCGACCGTCGCCATCGTCATCGTGAACCAGAACGAGGTGCGGACGACCGTGAGCTTCGCCGGCGGCTCCTTCGCGTCGAAGTAGAAGCGGAAGAACGCCGCCGCGATCCCCATCTGGAGGACGATCGCCAGCACCGCGCTGGCCGCGGTCACGACCTCGACGCGGCCGTACGCCCTCGGCGGCAGGTAGTGCGTGTAGAGCGGCAGCAGGACGGTCGCGAGGATCCGCGCGACGAGGCCGCCGAGCCCGTAGATCGCGGAGTGCTTGCCGAGGCGCTTGAGCTCGTGTCCCAGCCTCATCCGCCGGAACGGTAGATGCGGCTCGGGCTAGGCCGCTGCGACGTCGCCGAGGCGGTAGCGCAGGTCGCCCAGCTGCGCGTGCATCTCGTCCGAGGTGGCGGCGACGCACTTCATCGAGCGGCACGCCAGCTCGACCAGCTCGTCGGGCGGGATCCCGTGCGTCTCGGCCCACTCGCGGTCCTCGTCCGAGAGGTCGTCGGGCGGCTCGCCCGCGGTCGACGCGACGAGTTCGGCGGCGCGCATCGCCTCCCGCGCGGCGTCAGGGTCGTCGGGCCGCTCGCACGCGGCGTCCAGCGTTCGCTGCAGATCTCTCCAGTCCACTCACGCGTCGTATTCCAGCTGCTCGAAGAATCGAAGCGCGGTGCGGCCAGGCCTTACACGGGAGCGGAGCGCGGCCAGCTCGTCGTCGGAGACCTCGCCCAGCGCCCGCTTGACCGCGAGCCACGGGAGGTTGAGGTCCTCCTGGTAGACGATCGTCGAGATCCGCGGGTTGACCTCGATCACGTGGCCGCCGACGAGCTGGATGTTGAAGAACCACTCGATCTCGAGCGCCTCGACGATCCGCTCAGCAATCTCGTCCAGGTCGGGCGCGTCGAGCGTGACGAAGAACATCGCCAGCCCGGCGCGCATCTCCTCGCGCGTCTTCGGGTGGCCGAGCACGACGCGGCGGCCGTCGCCGATCCCGTCGATCGTCCGCTCCGGCCCGGTCGCCAGCTCCATCACGAGCAGGTCGACGCCGTCGTCCGGGAGCAGCTCGAGCGCCTCCTCGAGCCGCATCGCGACCGCGCCCGGCCGCTCGTAGAGGAGCTGGTGCGACCGGTCGACCGTCGGATCGAGGACGCGGAAGCCGCGCGAGCCGGAGGAGAAGACCGGCTTGAAGCAGACGGGCCGGTCGGGATAGCCGAGCTCGCGCGCCGCCACCTCCACGCCCGGCGAGCCGGTCACGCGCCGGAACTCGGGCGCCGGGACGCCGATCCGGTGCAGCAGCTCGTACGTCTCCGCCTTGTCGTTCGAGCGGCGGACCGTCTCCGGGCCGGAGACGAGCACCGGCACGGGGAACTCGCCGCGGCGCTCGCTGAGCAGGGGGAGGTCGAACGACGACTGCGGCAGCACGACGTCGACGCGCTCGCGCTCGACGATCTCGAGCAGCGCGTCGACGTAGCCGGCGTCGCCGCCGCGCGGCACGAGGTGGAACGCGTCGCAGACGTGGCGGCCGACCGAGCGCTCGGCCATGTCGACGCCGACCAGGCGCGCCTCCCGCTCGCCGTTCTCGCGCAGCGCGCGCAGCAGGCGCGCCGAGCCCGGTGCGCCCGCGGCCGTGACCAGGATCGTCGTCACGGCGCCGTTCTCATCCGAGCAGGAGGCCGTCCGCGTCCAGGTAGTCGCCCCACTCGGCGAGCTTCCCGTCCAGCAGCGCCGCGTCGTCGGCGTAGAGCCAGCGCTCCGGGTGGATCACGAGCTGGAGCCACGGGTGCCCGCCGGAGACGATCTCGTCGTGCGGGCAGCCGCCGGCGTCGTCGACGACGATGTCGCCGAACGGGGGCTCCGCGACGTTGGTCGCGCCGAACACCGGCTCGCGCGCGTAGTCCGGCTGCGGGTTGTGCCACGAGACGACCTTGTCGAAGCGGCGGTCGAGCTCGGCCCGCGGGTGCACGGCGTGCAGACCGACGCCGTGGCCCCACTGCCGCAGCTGCCGCTGGGCGTAGTGGCCCACGTGCGAGTCGAGGTTGTAGAAGGCGCTCTCGGTCATCAGCAGGTAGGTCGCGCGCACGCCGAGCTGGTGCTCCAGCCGTGCCACCTCGACCGCCGCCTCGAGCGAGAGGCGGACATCATGCCGGACGAAGAGATCGCCGCGGCGGGGGTGCCGGTCGAAGCTCGCCCAGTCGTAGCCGGCCGCTCGGGCGTCCTCCAGCAGGACGCCGTAGTGGTCGAGGTCGCGGACGCAGCTCACGGCCGCTCCGCGAGGATCCACTGGAACGTCGCCGGCCCCTCCGGCTCCTGGAACGTGACCAGCTCGTCGCGCTCGATCCGGAAGCCCGCCTCGCGGACGAGCCGGGAGTTCACCTCGGGCTCGTAGCCGGAGAAGTACGTCTCGGCGCCGAGCCACTCGCCCGTCCAGCCGGGGTTGTCACTGCTCGCGAAGGCGTTCGCGAACCAGCCGCCGGGCACGAGCCAGCCGTGCATCCGCCCGAGCAGAGGCGCCAGCAGCTCGCGGGGGACGTGGTTGAGGACGTAGAACGAGATCACGCCGTCGAGCGAGCCCTCCGGCAGCTCCAGCTCGGTGAAGTCGGCCCGGACGAACTCCGCCTCGGGGATCGCCGCGCGCGCGCGCTCGACCTGGCGCGGCGAGATGTCGACGCCCGTGAGCCGGAAGCGGGCGGCGAGCCGGCGCGTCTCCGGCGAGCCCGCGCCGGCGCCGAGCTCGAGCACGCGGCCGCCCTCGGGCACGCGCGCCGAGAACGCCGCCTCCCACTCGTCGCGCGGGTCGCCGACGATCCGCGTCCGCCACTCGGCGAACGTCTCGCCGATCGCGTCGTACGCGTCCGCGACGATCTGCGTGCGCGCGTCGCCCATTGGCGCGACTCTACTTCCGGGGCGCGAGCGCGTCTTCGAGGAGCTTCAGCGTCGCGTCGACGTCCGTCGGATCGCCGCCGACGACGCGCAGCGCGAGGCCGTTCAGGACCATCGTCGCGAAGCGCCCGAGCTCGCGGCTCGGCACGTCGTCGCGGAAGACGCCCGCGCGCTGTTGCGACTCGAACCAGTCGGCGAGCTGCGGCTGCACCGCCTCAGCCGCCGCCTCGAACTTGCGCACGAACTCCTCGTCGTGGCGCATCTGGCCCTGCACCTCCATCAGCATCCCGAGGTACTCCGGGTCCTCCGCCGCCATCGCCCGCACCGCCGCCTCGAGGCCGCCGTCGAAGATCGTGTCGCCGTAGCGGCTGGAGACGTCGACCGCGACGGCGATGAAGAGGTCCTGCTTGCTCGGGAAGTAGTTGAAGATCGCGCCGCGGGAGAGGCCGATCTCCTCCTCGAGCCGCGCGACCGTCGCGCCCGCGTAGCCGTGCCGCGAGAAGCAGCGCTTCGCGCCGTCGAGGATCTCCGCGCGGCGGGCGTCGAGGTGCTCCTGGCTGCGCTT
>DASZYW010000173.1:0-3040 GCA_035545195.1 Gaiellaceae bacterium | reverse complement strand
AAGCTCGACCGCGTCCCGGTGGCGATCGTCCGCGGGCTCGACGTGCGCGGCGACGAGAAGGCGACCGACATCGTGATCCCGCCCGACCTCGACCTCTTCCGGTAGAACCCCGCCCACATGAACGACATCGTGGACGCCGTCGCCGAGGCCAACCGGGTCTTGCAGGAGAAGGGCTACGCGGAGCGCGACCTCGGGGTGCACGCCGGCCCGCGCGGCAAGGCGCTGCTCAAGGGGAACAAGATCCTCAGCCCGTTCAGCGACGAGGCCGAGCTGGTGCTGCGAGTCGTGCGCGACCTGATCCCGGCCGACGCGGAGCTCGGCGCGAAGATGCTCCGCCCGGCGGAGCTGCGCGCCAGGCTCTAGCGACCGCCGCGACGGCGATCAGCGCCAGCACCGCGTCGCTGCCGAGGCACCACTGGCACCACGCGTGGATCTCGGCGCCCTGCACCCAGATCAGGAAGGCCGCGAACGTGAAGCCGCCCACCGCCGCGGCCGCGCCGAGCGCCCGCGCGAGGTCGGTGGCGGACGCGGCCGTCGCCGCGAGCACCACGTAGCCGGCGAGCCCGATCGCCGCCACCGGGACTCCGCCGAGCTTCGACCAGCGGGAGTGCTGCACCGTCTCGCAGCCGCCGGTGGCGCACACGAGCTGCACGTCGGCGAAGTGCGCGTACGTCAGGTAGCCGGCGATCCCGGCCCCGACGAGCGAGAGAGCGAGGATCGCGGCGCGCAGGCGCCGGTCGCTCACGAGGCGAGCGCCGCGTCGAGCGACGGCTCGATCCCGGACGCCTTGAAGGACCTGAGCTGGACGACCTGCAGCGTGCCGCCCGTCTTGCCGACCGCGAACGTCGGCGTCGCGTCCACGCCCGCCTGGTTGGCGAGCGCCGCCGCCTGGCCGATCTGCGAGGTGACCGACCCGAGCGAGCTTTCGCTCAGCATCCGCTTCACGTCGAGCCCTGGGATCGAGCTCCCGATCCGGTGCAGGAACGAGTCGCTGACCCAGCCCGTGTTCTCGGTGCCCTGGTTCTCGTAGAGCAGCTCGATCACGTTCCAGAAGCGGTGCTGCCGCCCGGCGGCGAGCGCGGCGCGCAGCGCCTTCTCGGAGTCCGAGCCGACGAAGGTCAGCCCGTTGAAGACGATCCTCACCTTGCCGGTGCGCACGTAGCGGGAGACGATCACCGGCAGCGCGACCTTCGCCCACTCGCCGCAGTACGGGCACTGCGGGTCGGCGAACTCGACGAGCGTCACCGGCGCGTCGGCGCGGCCGAGGATCGGGCCCTGCTGCGGGATCCCGTGGAACATCTGCGCGACCGCCGCCGCTCCCACCGCGCTGCTCGGCTTCTTCGAGCCGGTGGCGAGCGTCAGCGCGGCCGCCAGCGCACCTGCGAGGACGACTGCGCCGGCGATCGTGCCGATCAGGACTCTGCGACTCACGCTCCGAGCTTGGTCGCGACGCGAGCCGCCTGCATCGGCGCTTGGCCGCATGGACTCTCAGGGTGCGCACGGACTACCATCAGGAGCAGTGGACGCGACGCAGGAGCGTACGCGGGCGCTCGTCGAAGCAGGCATCGCACTCTCGTCGGAGCTGTCGCTCGACGCAGTGCTGCAGAAGGTCGTCGAGTCGGCCCGCACGCTGACCGGAGCGCGCTATGCGGCGCTCGGCGTCCTCGATCCCCGAGGTAGCTACCTCGAGCGTTTCATCACGGTCGGGATCGACGAGGAGACGCACAAGCTGATCGGCGACCTGCCGACCGGCCGCGGCATCCTCGGCGTCCTGATCCGCGACCCTGAGCCGCTGCGGCTGCACGACCTCTCGGAGGACCCGCGCTCGGTCGGCTTCCCGCCGGGGCACCCGCCGATGCACACGTTCCTCGGCGTCCCGCTCGCGCTCCGCGGCGTCGCCTACGGCCGGATCTACCTGACGGAGAAGGAGGACGGCGCCGACTTCACGCAGGAGGACGAGGACGCCGTCACGATGCTCGCCTCGCAGGCGGCGGTCGCGATCGAGAACGCGCGCCTCTACGAGACCGCGACGCGCTGGGCGCGCCAGGTCGAGTCGCTGAACGAGATCATGAACCCGCTCGTCACCGAGTTCGACCTCGGCACGCTGCTCCAGCTCGTCACCGAGGAGCTGCGCAAGCTGATCAACGCGCGGGCGGTGACGATCGCGCTGCCGCACGGGGACGGCGCCCGCATCGAGGCGGCCTCCTCGGACTACGAGCAGGACTCGATCGGGATGGAGCTCGGCCCCGACTCGAAGACGGTCCGCGTGCTCGCGCGCAAGCGGAGCGAGCGGATCGACTCGGTCCTCGACGACCCCGAGATCGACCAGGAGGCGGCGCGCCGGCTCGGCATCCGGACGGCGCTGTACGTGCCGCTCGTGTCGCGCGACGTCGCCGTCGGCGTGATCGGCGTCCACGACAAGCTCGGCCCCGACTCCCGCTTCAGCCACGACGACCTGCGCCTGGCGGAGATCTTCGGCGCGCGCGCCGCGGTCGCGATCGAGCTGCGCCAGCGCGTCGCGCGCGACGCGCTGCAGCGCGTCGTCACCGCGCAGGAGCTCGAGCGGCGCCGCCTCGCGCGCGAGCTCCACGACGAGACCGGCCAGGCGCTCACCTCGATCCTGCTCGGATTGCGTGGCATCGAGGAGACCGCGAGCACCGAGCAGGCGAAGCAGGCGGTGGAGGCGGTGCGCGAGCTGGTGCGCTCGACGTTGCAGGACGTGCGCCAGCTCGCCGTCGAGCTCCGCCCGAAGGCGCTCGACGACTTCGGGCTCGTCGCGGCGCTCGAGCGGCTGACGATGAGCCTCGGCGAGCAGACCGGGATCGACCTCGAGTTCGTGGCCGGATTCGGCAGCGAGGAGCGGCTGCCCTTCGAGGTGGAGACGGCGCTCTACCGCATCGTCCAGGAGTCGCTGACGAACGTCGTGAAGCACGCGCGCGCCTCGCGGGTGAGCGTCGTCCTCAACCGCAGGGAGGACGCGGTCTCGGTCGTCGTGGAGGACGACGGAATCGGCTTCGAGCCTGCCCGCACGCGCGAGGAC
>DASZYW010000172.1:0-10867 GCA_035545195.1 Gaiellaceae bacterium | reverse complement strand
AGCTGCTCGGCCTTCGCGGCGAGGTTCTCCGCCACGAGGAGCTGCTCGCGGTCCTGGCCGCCGCCGACGTAGTAGAGGTCGTGATCGCCGGGGACGATCGCGTCGTCCAGGCCGAGGGCGGTCACGTCGAGTTGGTGCCCGCGCCGTTCTGCTCGCTGCGCGAAGACGGCGATGTTGCCGCGGTCGGCGTAGATGTTCAGGTAGTCCGGATAGAGGTGGCCGACCCGGATCGTCGTCATCCGCGGCGCTCCCAGTACGGCTTCGCGAGCCCGCGCGCCGCGACGATGCGCTGCAGCGCGAGCATGGCGGTGTAGGTGGGAAGGAGGACCAGCTCGCCGCCTGCGGGAGTGAGCTCGACCCCGCGGTCGAGCGCCCGCTCCAGATTCGGCTCGACCTCGATCCTGTCCTCGGCCATGCCGGCATACCGGAAGCGCAGCGCCAGCTCGGCCGCGCGCTCGCCCGTCGCGACGAGCCGCTCGAGCCCGCCGATCAGCGGCTCGAAGTCGACGTCCCAGATCCAGGAGACGTCGCGCCCGTCCGCGATGGCGTCGTTGAGGGCGATCACGGCGAGCTGCGGCGCGTCGCCCTCGACGAGCGTCCGCACCGCTTCGTTGGCGCCGGCCGGGTTCTTGATCAGCAGGAGCAGGAGCCGCTTGTCCCCGACCGCAATGCGCTCGAAGCGCCCGAACGCGGCGTCGAACCGACCGAGCCCGTCGGCGATCTCGTCGAGCGACGCGCCGAGCGCCCGTGCGAGCGCCGCCGCTCCGAGCGCGTTGTAGACGTTGTAGAGACCCGGCAGCGCGAGCTCGACGCGCCGCGACCCTTCCGGCGTGTCCAGGCGGAACGTCGCCCGCTCGAGCCCTTCGAGCCGGATCGCCCGCGCCGCGACCTCCAGCGCCGGCCGCGCGTGCCCGCAGTTCGGGCAGCGGTAGTCGCCGAGATGGCCGACGTACGCGGCCGCGTACTCGTACGGCGCGCCGCAGCGGACGCAGTACTTCGAGTCGGCCGCGTGCTGGAGCGACGGCCTCGCCAGGCGCGGGTCGCCGAGGCCGTAGACGATGCTCCCGGGCCTCGCCTCGGCGATCGCCGCGAGCTGCGGGTCGTCGGCGTTCACGACGAGCGTGGTCTCGTCCGGCAGCTGCGAGATCGCCTCCCGCCACCGCTCCGCGACGAGCTCCAGCTCGCCGTACCGGTCGAGCTGGTCGCGGAAGAGGTTGCCGAGACAGACCGCGCGCGGCCGCACGCGCCGCACGACCTCGGGGAGCGCGCCCTCGTCGACCTCGAGCAGCCCCAGCTCGGCGTCGTGCGCCGCGAGGAGGGTGGAGGCGACGCCGGAGACGAGATTGGCGCCGGCCGCGTTGTGGGCGAGCCGGAAGCGCGGCCGCAGGATCTCCGCCGCCATCGCGGTGGTCGTCGTCTTCCCGTTCGTCGCCGAGACGACCGCCGCCCCGGCCGGCAGGAGCGCCGCCAGCCGGTCGATCGCGCCGCGATCGAGCCTGGAGAGCAGCTTCCCGGGAATCGTGGTGCCGCCGCCGGCGCCCGCGAGTCGCGAGAGGCGGGCCACGGCGCTCGCCGCGGCGATCTCGAGCTGGAGCGGGACGCGCACCGCGCGAGCGTACCCATCCGTCATGTCCGCACGGGTCATATTGCGGTTTCTCCAATCTGCTCTACACTTTTTGGATGGCCCCGAAGCCGCGCTTCCGTGCGGTTGCCGAGATCGATCCCAAGGCCCTGGCCGAGTTCCAGGCCGGCATCCGCAAGCGCTACTCGGACGACCAGATCGTCGGCGAGATCAAGGCGTGCGCGGAGCGGCTCGGCAAGTCGCCGACGATGCGCGAGTTCGCCGCCGACGCGGCGACGACGGTCCATCCGCAGACGGTGATCGAGCACTTCGGCTCCTGGAACGCGGCCAAGCGCGCCGCCGGCCTCGTGCCCAGGCGCTTCGCCACCCGCGAGGAGCTGCTCGGCCTCCTGCGCGACCTCGGCGAGGAGCTGGGCCGACCGCCCACCGCGCGCGACATCGACGAGCACAAGGGGCGTATGCCCTCCAAGTCGCTCTACTGGCACACGTTCGGCTCGCTCACCACCGCGCTCAAGGAGGCGGGATTCGACGTCGCGGTGGGAGAGGAGCGCCTCGAGCGCGCCGTCGACCAGGGCGTGGCGCTCGCGCAGGAGCTGGGCAGGCTGCCGAAGTTCGTCGACTGGCAGGAGGCGCGGAAGCGCGACGAGAGCCTCCTGACCGAGTGGCAGGTCTATCGCATGTTCGACGCGCGCCGCGGCGCGTGGTCGACGTTCCAGTTCCTCGTCCGCCAGCGCCTCGAGGAGCAGGGCGCGCGCGTCGGCAGCGACGGGCGGCTGCGCTAGGCGGCCGCGGCGAGGACGGCGAGCCGCTTCAGGCAGACGCTCGACTCGCCGGGCGCGCGCACGGCGGGGAGCTTCGTCTCCTCGACGTAGCTCCGGTCGGGCCGGAACCGCGCACGGGTCGCGACCCGGCCGTCGCGGAGCGCGAGGAACGTCCCCTCCGGAAGCTCGCGCAGCCGCAGCCGGACGTCGAGATAGCGCTGGACGACCTCGAGCGCGGCGCGGGTCGAGGCGAAGAAGAGCTCGTCGGCGCCTTGGCCGAGCCAGAGCGGCCGGCCGACACCGCGCGCGGCGAAGAGCGTGCCGAGCTCCCGTTCGTCCAGCCAGGCCGCGGCCATCGCGCCGCGCAGCAGCTCGAGCGCGCGCGGGCTGTTGTGCGAGTGCGCGGCGGTGCAGAAGATCGCCTCGGAGTCGACGGTCATGCGCGGCTCGGCGCGGGCGCAGGAGTGGGGGGCGAGCAGCTCGTCGTCGTTGAGGATGATCCCGTTGTGGATGCCGACCACCGGCCCGTGGCGGACGGGGTGGTTGTTGGCCGCGATCGAGGGATGCCCCTTCGTGTAGTCGCGGACGTGAACAAGCAGCTCGGTGGCCGTGTCGGCGACGCGGACGCGGTCGAGCAGCCGGCTCGCCGGCGTGCGCTGCTTCGTCACGACGGGATATGCGTCCCCCGGAGTCCGGTACGCGTAGCCGACGGCGTCGGCGCCGCGCTCGGCGATTCCGGCGAGCAGCGCCTGTGCCGCGAGCGTCCGGTCGAGATCGCTACGCGCGGAAAGGCTGTATCCGGCGATTCCACACATCGGAAACGGTGACGCGACTCCGCAGCCCGGGGTCGACACTCCTTTCGCCGCCCCGGCGCACGTCCCTTGTGACTGTAGCGGCAAAGCCTAAAGGCCGTGTCGGCGGACGCCGATAGAGCGCACATGGGGCAGCGGCCGCTCCCGGACAGCACCGTCGGGCTCGTCGAGAGCCCACCCGATGTGCATCTCAGCCTCGTCTCGGACGTCGAGGCTGAGGACGGGCCGACGACAGAGGCGCTGGCGACGATCGAGGACGCCGTCCAGGCCGCCGACCCGCTGAAGCTGTACGTCCGCCAGATCGGCGACGGGCCGCTTCTGACCCGGCTGGAGGAACGCGAGCTGGCGCGCCGCAAGGACGCCGGGGACGAGCTCGCCAAACGGCGCCTGATCGAGTCGAACCTGCGGCTCGTCATGTCGATTACACGCAGCTACACGAAGGCGGGCGTGCCCCTGCTCGACCTGATCCAGGAGGGGAACCTGGGCCTGATCCGCGCGGTCGAGAAGTTCGACTACCGGATGGGCTACAAGCTCTCCACCTACGCGACGTGGTGGATCAGGCAGTCGGTCACACGCGCGCTCGCCGACCAGGGGCGTCTGATCCGGCTGCCGGTGCACGTCGCCGACCAGCTGCGGCGGCTGCTGCGCGCCCGCCGCCAGCTCGCGCAGAAGCTGAACCGCGAGCCGACGATCGCGGAGCTCGCCCACGAGGCCCAGCAGAGCGAGGAGCGCGTCCGCGAGCTGCTGGAGCTGATCGACGACCCGGTCAGCCTCGACACGCCGGTGGGCGACGGCGAGAGCTTCTTCGGCGACCTGATCGAGGACGCGAACTCCGACGACCCCGACGAGCGGACGTCGAAGCGCGCGCGGGCGACCGAGCTCGCGCAGGCGCTGGCCCAGCTCAACCCGCGCAGCCGTCGCGTGCTGTCGCTGCGCTTCGGGCTCGACGGCGGCGCGCCGCTCACCCTGGAAGAGGTCGGCGCCGGCCTCGGGATCACCCGCGAGCGCGTC
Source organism: Gaiellaceae bacterium (assembly GCA_035545195.1). GTDB lineage: Bacteria > Actinomycetota > Thermoleophilia > Gaiellales > Gaiellaceae > Palsa-739. Next base: position 6,701 of record DASZYW010000172.1, on the reverse strand, counting down.
CGCCAGATCGAGGGACGCGCGCTGCGCGAGCTCCGGACCGTCGCGCCCGGGCTCGAGCTCTACCTCTAGCTCGCCGCGACGACCTGCATCTCGCGCAGGTTCGCGAGCCGCCGCAGGGACTCCAGCTCGATCTGGCGCACCCGCTCGCGCGTCAGGCCGAGGCGCTTCCCGATCTCCTCGAGCGTCTTCGGCTCCTCGTCGACGAGCCCGTAGCGGAGGACGAGCACCTGCCGCTCGCGCTCCGGGAGCGCCTGCAGCGCGACGGCGAGCGCCTGGCTGCGCAGCGAGACCTCGACGCGCTCCTCGGGCAGCGGCTCGTCGCCGGCGACGAAATCCCCGAAGACGGCGTCGTCCTGCTCGCCGACCGGCTGGTCCAGGCTCGCGGAGGCCCGCGCGGCGGCACGCACCTCGCGCGCCTGCTCGACGGGAAGCGACGCTTCGGCGGCGATCTCCTCGAGGGTCGGCTCGCGGCCCAGCTCCATCCAGAGCGTCCGCTCGGCGCGATTCATCTTCTGCATCCGCTCGACGATGTGGACCGGCATGCGGATCGTCCGCGCCTTGTCGGCGAGCGCCCGCGCGACGGCCTGGCGGATCCACCAGGTCGCGTAGGTCGAGAACTTGTATCCGCGGCGCCAGTCGAACTTCTCGACCGCCCGGATCAGACCGAGCGTGCCCTCCTGGATCAGGTCGAGGAAGGGGAGACCCTGGTTGCGGTAGTTCTTGGCGATCGAGACGACCAGGCGGAGGTTCGACTGGATCATCCGCTGCTTGGCGGCGCGGTCGCCGCGCTCGATGGCCTTCGCGAGCTCGACCTCCTGCGCGGCCGTCAGCAGCTGGTGCTTGCCGGCCTCGCGCAGGAAGAGCTGCAGTGCGTCCGTCGTCGTCTCCTGCGGCTGGGTCGCGGGCGGCGGCGTCTTCTCGCGCTCCGGCTCGCTCTCGGCCTCGGCAGCGTCGGGCTCGGCGAGCAGCTCGATCCCACGCCGGTCGAGCTCCTGGTAGACGGCGTCCGTCTCGAGCGGATCCAGCTCGAGCGGCTCGAGGATCTCCAGCAGTTCGGCCTGCCGAAGCTGTCCGTTCGTCTCGGCAGCTTCCAGAAGTGCGACGAGCTCCTCGTTGGCGAGGACGGCCTCGATCTCGACTGTCGACAAGCTTCCCCCGATCCGCGTGTGTGGGCACTGGTTCCCGCGCGTCCTGTCTACCCAAACACGGCGGCCTCCGCTGCGCAAGGCCTGCGCACGAGAACATGCGTTATGTCAAGTCGGCACGGATCGAGCTCGGTCGGCCCTGCCTCCCCCCGGTTATCCACAGGTTGCACAGACTGCTGTGGAAATGTTGATTATTCAAGGTCCGCAAATTGCGACATTTTCGAGTCTCCGACCCCTTGCGAGACCCCTTGCCACCCCGTACATTCCCTCTTGCGCCGAGCACGGCGCGGGAGTAGGACGAAGCAGCACCGAGAGGCCGTACGGGGCGGCTCGCAAGAGCCGAAGCGGAAAGTCGACCGGCGCTGTGGACGAAACCGCGACCGACTCGGCGACTTTTTATGGACCGCGGAATGTCCGCTTCGCTGTCCACTCCGCGGTCGCGCAAGGTCGGGTCGGAGCTGGCGGCGGCCGTCATGCCGGCCGCCTCGACAGGCCGAGTGACTAGGATCACTCCGATGCACTTCAGGCCGCCGAGCATCGACCAGGGTGTGATCGCCCTCATCTGGGCCGTCGGCCTCGGGCTCTTCATCTACTTCGGATTGCTCGCCGTCGGCGCAAGCGGCGCGACGGCGATCGTGATCACGCTCGTCTCCGCGGCCGCGATCTGGCTCTTCGTCAGAGTCCGCGGGGAGAGCGCACCGGCGCGGCGGCCACGGAGCTAGGCGCCAGCGCGAACAGCAGCTTCGCCGCCAGCTCCTTCCCCAACGCCTCCTCCACCCGCTCCCGCGCGGTCGGCGTGTCCGGGTCGAGGTTCCTGCAGTGTGCGGCGAGAAGTCTCATGTGCGGCTCGTCCTTCATCCCCCACCTCTCTATCGGGACGGCGGCCGCAACGCCGTGATCCCTCCCGGAAGGGATGCGCCCGGCCGAAGCCGGGCGACATCTCTCCCCCACGTTCCTCAGCGACGCAGAAAACGCTCGCGCGCCTGGGTCCGGTCGCGGACCTCCGCGTCGCTCACCTCGTCACGCTCGGCCGTCACCGGCTCGTCGGCGGGCGCCGGCCCGACCGGAACCGTGTGCGGACGCCCCGCCGGCGTCGGCTCGCTCACCGGAGCGGCGACCGGCTCGACCATCGGCGCCGGCACCGCGTCGAACGCGAGACCGAGCACAAGGCCGAACCCGAACGCCAGCGCGCCGTGCCACAGCGCGAGCGAGCGCACGAGACCGAGGATGCCGATCGAGGTGCTCCAGGAGTCGAACCGCCCCTCCTCCCAGCCGTTGCCGGGCTGGGTGGCGAGCAGGATCCAGCCGACGCAGACGAGCACCGGCAGGAAGCCGAGGACGAGCGTTCCCGGCGACACACGCATGCGCAGGCCCTTCGTCCAGGCCCCGAGCGCCTGCGCGAGCGCGAGCACCAATCCGGCGCCCGCGACGATCGCCATCGCCGCCCAGAAGCGGCCGTCCGTCTGCGTGCCGACCTGTGTCGCCGTCCAGAGCAGGAGACCGGCGACTCCCGCCGCGAGCGCTGTCGTCAGCCCGCGGGTCGTGTCGTAGAGCCCGTAGTTGCGCATACACGTATAACGCGCGAGCCGCGTTTCGAGATGCGCTAGAGCGTCAGCCTGCGCGCGTCGAAGCCCGACGACCAGAGCTCGGCGCGGAACTCCTCGAGCGTCTGCACGGCGTCGTCCGCGAACACGTGCGCCACCACGCCGACCTCGCGGTCGTTGTGGAACGGCACGTCGACGTGGGGCTGCGAGACGACGTTCAGAGAGAGGCTCCGGCAGTGCGGGCAGCGCACCGCCAGGCCGAGCGAGCTCCCGTCGCCGGCGATCAGCGCGAACGAGGACGGGAACACCGGCCGCGGCCGCTCCTCGGGGTAGCAGTAGAAGCTCCACGGCCACTCCCCCGCGCCGATCCGGGCGGCGGCGAGGTCGCCGAGCTCGTGCGCCACCGGCTCGACCCGCGACGTCATCAGGTTCAGGAACTCGCCCGCTGCGAGCCCGAGCGGCGCCCAGTCGAGGTCGTCGTGCGAGACGAGGCCGTCGTGCTCGTCGCCGCAGCCGCAGGCGAAGCGGACGCGAAAGACGGCGGGATGCGCGGCGCCGGGCAGCCGCTCGATCCGGCGAAAGGCGGAGAGCGGCACGTGCGTCTCGCCGCGGCCCGGGCACGAGAACGCGTACTGGCTCTTCAACGGGTCGTACATGACGACGTTGTAGAGCGAACGCCGGACGGCCCCGGCCGGTTCCGCGGCTCAGTAGTCGATCAGGGAGAACAGCTCGTACCGCTCGAGCTTCTCGCGGCCGCCGAGGAACGTCAGCTCGATCACGAAGTTGACGCCGACCACCACCCCGCCGAGCTGCTCGACCAGGCCGGCGATCGCGTTGACGGTGCCGCCCGTCGCGAGCACGTCGTCGTGGATCACGACTCTGGCGCCGTGGCCGATCGCGTCCGCCGCAACCTCGAGCGCGTTCTGCCCGTACTCGAGGGCGTAGTTGGCCGTCACGACCTCCGGCGGGAGCTTCCCCGGACGCCGCGCCGCGACGAAGCCGCAGCCGGCCTTGCACGCGACCGCCGCGCCGAGCCAGAAGCCGCGCGCCTCCGCGCCGAGCACGAGGTCCGCGCCGCGCGCGACGGTCCAGTCGGCGAGCTCCCCCACCGCCTGCTGCAGCGCCGCGGGGTCGAGGAGGAGCGGCGAGATGTCCTTGAACCCGACGCCGGGCTCTGGGAAGTCCGGAACCTCCCGGACGCGGGTCTTGAGGTCGATCGCCACTACTGGGCGAGTCTACGCACGTTGCGGAGCAGGAGCAGCTGGGAGAGCTCCTGCGCCGTCTCCGCGAGCGCCTGCAGGTCCTCGAGCCCCGCGGCGCGGCGCTCCGGGTTCCGCGAGCGGAGCGCCGGCGCGACGAGCGCCTCGATCAGGCCCGACTCCCGGTCGGCTGACGACCTGAACGCGCGCAGGTGCCGGGGCGCGATCCCGAAGCGGGCGAGCGTCTCGCACGCGACCGCGATCTCGAGGTCGGTCTCGCCGTAGAGGCGCTGGGAGCCGTCGACGTGCGGCTCGAGCAGCCCGAACTCCTCCAGCTCGCGCACCCGGTCGCGGGCGATCCCGGCGCGGTCGCAGAGCTCGTCCAGGTCGAGCGAGTCGTCCGGCTCGCCGGCGATCGTGCCGCGGCGCCGCTTGCGCTCCCTCCCCGCTCCCGCCGCGAGCTCCTCACGGATCACGCGCAGCGGCAGGAACTCGTCGCGCTGCAGGCGGAGGATCGTCTCCAGCCGCTGCACGTCCTCCTCGGCGAAGAGCCGGTAGCCGCCCTGTGTGCGGCGCAGCGTCAAGAGGCCCTGGTCCTCGAGGTAGCGGATCTTCGAGATCGAGATGTCCGGGAACTCGGCCTTCAGCCGCCGGCAGACGCTGCCGATCGTGAACAGGCCGCTGCTGCGTCTCGGAGCTTCCGTCGTCGCCACGTCACTGCCTCTGCAGGAAGGTGAGCCGGTACTTGCCGATCTGCAGCTCGTCCCCGTCGGCGAGCTGCGCCGAGTCGACGCGCTCGCGGTTGACGAAGGTGCCGTTCAGGCTGCCCTGGTCCTCGATCCGCCAGCGCTCGCCCTCCCGCCGGATCACCGCGTGCTTGCGGGAGACGGTGACGTCGTCGAGGAAGATGCCGCACTCGGGCGAGCGGCCGATCGTCGTGCTCTCGTCGTCGGGCGTGTACGTCTCGCCCGACCTGCCGCCACCGGAGCGCACGACGAGCGCCACGCCCTGCACGCCGAAGTCGTCGAGCGTGTCGAGCAGCTCGTCCGCGTCGGCCGCGCTGAACGCCTCCGTCTTCTCGCCGTCCTCGGGCGGGACGATCAGCGCGCCGCACTTCGCGCAGTAACGCGCGGACTCCAGGTTCTGGAACCCGCATTCCGGACAGTAGACGTGGCTCATTCGCTCGGCGGAGCGGCCTTTCCGGTCAGGATCGCGCTCAGGGACTCGACGTCCACCTGCTCGAGCACGCTTCTCCCCTGCGTCTTCTGCAACCGCGCGACGAGCTCGGCCCGCAGGATGTCGATCTTCCCGTGCAGCAGGCGGCGGCGGTACGAGACCTCCTGCTCCTCACGGGTGAGGTCGTCGATCAGCTGCTTCAGATCGTCGTCGCCGAGCGTTGCGAGGTCGGGCAGCGGTTCCACTGAGGGCGCCTTTCCGAGAAGGGTCGAGTTGAACTTTAGCCTTTGTCGGCCGTTCGTCCAATCTCCCGCTCAGGTTCGCGACGCAGCCGCCTCGCCCTGCTCGATCTCCTCGACCAGCTCGCGCAGCTCCCGGGCGAGCGTCTCGGACGACTCGAGCGACTCGCCCTCCGCGTAGAGGTGGATCAGCGGCTCGTCGGGATCCGGGAGCACCTGCGACCAGCCGCGCTCCTCGTAGAGCTTGATCCCGTCGGTGAGATCGAGGTCGCGGCCGGCGAGGCGCTCGTTGAGGACACGCATGACGAGGCCCTTGAGCGCCCACGGACAGGGCAGCTCCTCGTGGACGAGCGTCGCCTGCGGCAGCTCCGCGACGAGCTCCGAGAGCGGCCGCCCGACCGGCGCGAGCAGCTCCAGGAGGTTGGCGAGGCTCGCGATCGCGTCGTAGCCGGGCAGGAACTCGGGGAACACGTAGCCGCCTCCGACCGCGCCCGCGAAGACGACGCCTTCCTGGGCGGCGGCGCGCGTCAGCTCGTAGAGCGAGGCGGGCGTGCGGATCACCTCGAGCGCGGTGTCCTGCGCCATCCGGTCGACCTGGCTCGTGACGGTGACCGGGAACGCGACCCGTCCGCCGCGCCCGTTCGAGCCGAGCAGCCGCAGGAAGAGCAGCAGCGCCTGGTCGAGCGGCACCTGCTGCGCCTGCTCGTCGACGAGATGGAGCCGTTCCCCGGCGCGGTCGAAGACGGCGGCGAGATCCGCGCCGACCGCCGGGACGAGCCGCTTGACGCCCTCGATCGCTCCCTGGATGCCGACGTCACCGGAGTTCCCCTCGCCGGCGAACGCATGCGCCGAGACCACCTCCACGCCGAGCGGGCCGAGCACGAGCGGCAGGACGTACGACGCGCCGGAGGAGCCGTAGTCGACGACGATCCGGAAGCGCCGCTCCCTGATCGCGGCCACGTCGAGCGTCGAGAGGAGCGTGGCCGCGTACGTCTCGGTCACGCGCGCCGGGTACGAGATCATCCCCACCTCGGTCGCCGAGACGCGGCGCAGCTCGCCGCGGGAGAAGTGCTTCTCGATCTCCTTCTGCAGCGTCGGCGTCAGCTCGATGCCGGGCGGCTCGAAGAACTGGATCCTGATCACCTCGGGGTCGGCCGGGCTGATGCCGACATGGAAGCCCGCTGCGTGGCTCTCCGACTTGATCAGGTGGCGGTTGACCGCCGCCGGGATGACGCGCAGGTCGGCGACGTCGACGCCCGTGGACGAGATCCCGGAGATCATCGCCCGCTTGATCATCCGGCACGCGGGGGCCGACTCGCGGCTGGCGACGACGCGGTCGCCGCGCTTGAGCGCCGTTCCCAGCGCCGCGGCGAGCCGCACGGCGACGTCCGGCGAGAG
>DASZYW010000171.1:0-2057 GCA_035545195.1 Gaiellaceae bacterium | reverse complement strand
GACGATGCGGTCACCCAGTCCACGGCTGCGAGTCTAGGCCGCGTGCGCTCGGTACGCTCCCGCCCAGGCCCCCATCGTCTAGCGGCCTAGGACTCCGGCCTTTCACGCCGGCAGCACGGGTTCGAATCCCGTTGGGGGTATGCGCACTGCCGTTCATGCTCGACCGCGCGCCTGTCGTCAGAGCTCGTGCGGCGCGACGACAAGCCCGAGGCGATCGGCGCTCCGACGCAGTCTCGCGTCGAGCGTGACCACACGGCACTTGAGGAGCCGGGCCAGCGCCAGGTACTCGGCGTCGTACGTCTTCGCCCAACCGAGGTCATCCGCGATTCTCCACGCCTCGTCACCGAGTCGGGCGTGCGTCCGGCGCTGGACGGGACAGCGTTCGACCCGTGCGCGCGTCGATTCGGCTCGAGCGGCGCTGATCTCTCCGCGCCAGAGCAGCTCGTGGAGCGCCGAGCGCGCCTCGGACCACATCAGGGGCGGCGACACGAGCCGCTCCGAGCCGAACTCTGCGAATCCGTCGGGATGGAAGCTCGCCGCGAGCGCCACGCTGGCGTCGACGACGAGCACTAGTGTCGGGTTCGGGACCGGCGAAGGGCCGCGACGACGTTGGGAAGCGGCTCGCCCGTGTCCGAGAACCGCCACCGGTCGGGGACGGGAAGCATCTCCTCGCCGAGATCGAGCACCGCCTCGAGGTCGTCCTCTTCGATCACATGCTGCGTCCCGACCTTGCGCGCACGCAGTCGACCGACACGGATCCAGCGCCTGATCGTCTCAGGGTCGCGACCTGCCCTCCGTGCTGCCTCGGGGACGGTCAACATCGTTGTTGAATACTACTACATCACGTGCGGAGTCACCCCTTGCCCGTGGGCTACCGTGACCCGCGTGGCGGTCCCTGCGGTCGATCCCTTCGCCGAGTCGTGGGAGCAGTGGCGCGCGGCGCGCCTCGAGCGGCTGAACGCGGTCGACGGGCCGCCGACGCTCACCGCGACCTACTGGCTCGACGAGAGCGACGTCGTGCCCGGCGTCGCGGGCCGCTGGTCGATCCGTGACGGCGCGGTCGTGCTGACGCCGGACGAGGGCGAGGAGATCGTCGCGCGCGCCGCCGGCCAGGAGGCCGGCGCAAAGCTGCGCCTCGCGGGCGTGAGCGTGCAGGTGATCGCGCGCGACGGGCGCACCGGCGTGCGCGTCTTCGACCACGCGAAGGGCGGCGCGATTCGCGACGTCGAGACGTTCCCGCCGTCGCCCAGTTGGGTGGTCGCGGGGCGGTTCACGCCCGTGCCGGGCGGCACGAGCGTGGCGTACCAGCAGGCGCTCGAGTCGGCCCCGCGCGAGCTGACGGTGCCCGGCGTCGTCTCCTTCGAGCTCGACGGGCGGCGCTACGAGACGGCGCCGCTCCGGGAAGGCGATGCGCTGCTGCTCGTCTTCGCCGACGCGACGACCGGCACGCAGAGCAAGCCGCCTGCGCGCTTTCTCTGGATCGAGCTGCCCAACGGCCCGAACGAGGCGTCCGACGTGGAGATCGACTTCAACCGCGCGTACCTCCCGCCGTGCGCGTTCTCCGACGAGTTCAACTGTCCGCTGCCGCCGGCCGGGCACCGGATCGCCGCCGCCGTGACGGCCGGCGAGACCTGGGCGCACCGCGTCTCGCGGCGTTAGCCTCCGCGCGTGAGCGCTCCGCCGCGCCGCCGGCCGCGCAGATTCCGCGACGTCCACGAGACGAGGCGCGGCTTCGTCCTCGGCTGGTGGTCGTTCACCGCCAGCTTTGCGTTCCTGCGGCTGCTCACGTGGGCGATCAAGGTGCACGTCGCCGGCCTGGGGAACGTCCACGCGGGCGGCGTCCACCTCCACCACTACCTCTGGGGCATCTTGCTCGTCGTCGGGGTCGCCTTCACCGGTCTCGTCGAGCGCGCCGCCCACTGGCGCGCGTGGATGGGCGTCGGCTTCGGGATCGGCCTCGCCCTCATCGTCGACGAGATCGCGCTGCTCGTCGAGCTGAAGGACGTCTACTGGAGCGGCGCAGGCGAGGTGAGCGTCGCCGTCGCGATCCTCATCGC
>DASZYW010000170.1:0-2393 GCA_035545195.1 Gaiellaceae bacterium | reverse complement strand
TAGATCAGGTCCCAGTCGCCGCCCCAGCTCACCCAGCGGTGGCCGCTCAGCCAGACGCAGGCGGCGATGCCGAGCAGCAGCATCACGCCGTACATGTGCAGCGAGAACGGCCCGACCTGGAAGGTGCCGTGCGGCGGCGAGGGGATCGAGGCGAGGAGGGCGCTCACGCGCCTCTACGTTAGAGGAGAATCCGGAGAGCCAGCTCGGGGGTGCAGCCGTTCTCGAGCAGCTCGATCGCGCGGTGCAGGTCGACTTCGAGGCGGGCGGCGAGCGCCTTCGCGGCGTCGGAGTCGTAGCCGGCGCGCTCGAGCGCTTCGGCGCGCCAGCGCTCGACCCGCTCCAGCTCCGTCTCGACTATCTCGACCGCAGGCATCCGCATCTCTCCGTTCTACTCGGTCCTTCGGGAAATGAACCGGTGCGGCTCACACCTTTCAGGGTGATCCTCATCCTCCCTCACCGTACCCCCGTAGGGGAAGTCTGGAGCGGGACGGACGTAAGGATTTCGTAGGGAGCGACGCCTAGGCGACCGACGCGGCGGCGCGCTTCGCCCGCGAGACGGCGGTCTGCCGCTTCTGGGCGGAGAGCTCGACCTTGCGCAGCCGGATGCTCGCCGGCGTCACCTCGACGCACTCGCCGTCGCGCAGCTCTTCGAGGGCCTGCTCGAGCGAGAGGACGCGCGGCGGGATCAGCCGCACCAGCTCCTCGGAGGTCGAGGAGCGCATGTTCGTGAGCTTCTTCTCCTTGGAGACGTTCACGTCGAGGTCGTCGGCCCGCGAGTTCTCGCCGACGATCATCCCCTCGTAGACCTGCTCGCCCGGCTCGACGAAGAGCGTGCCCCGCTCCTGGAGGTTGAGGATCGCGAAGCCGGTCGCCTGGCCGCGGCGATCGGCGACGAGGCTGCCGGTCGGGCGGTGGCGGAGCTCGCCGTGCCACGGCTCCCAGCCCTCGAAGACGTGGTGGAGGATCCCGGTGCCGCGCGTCTCGGTGAGGAACTCGGTGCGGAAGCCGACGAGGCCGCGCGCCGGCACGAGGTAGTCCATGCGCGCCCAGCCGGTGCCGTGGTTGACCATGTTCTGCAGGCGGCCCTTGCGCAGGGCGAGCAGCTGGGTGACGACACCGACGTAGTCCTCGGGGACGTCGATCGCGACGCGCTCGACGGGCTCGTGCTTCCTGCCGTCGATCTCGCGCGTGAGCACCTCGGGCTTGCCGACCGTGAGCTCGAACCCCTCGCGCCGCATCAGCTCCACGAGGACTGCCAGCTGAAGTTCTCCTCGGCCCTGCACTTCCCACGCGTCGGGGCGTGCGGTCGGGAGGACGCGGAGCGAGACGTTGCCGACGAGCTCCTGCTCGAGCCGCTGCTTGACGAGCGAGGCGGTCAGCTTGTCGCCCTCGGTGCCGGCGAGCGGCGAGGTGTTGATCCCGATCGTGATCGCGAGCGACGGCTCGTCGACGACGGTGACGGGCAGCGGGCGCGGGTCGTCGAGGTCGGCAATCGTCTCGCCGATCGTCACGTCGGGGAGGCCGGCGACGGCGACGATCTCCCCCGCGCTCGCCTCGTCGGCGGGGACGCGGTCGAGCGCGTCGGTGACGTACAGCTCCGAGATCTTGGCCTTCTCGATCGTCCCGTCGGCGCGGCACCAGGCGATCTGCGCGCCCTTCCGGAGCGTGCCGTGGCGGATGCGGCAGAGCGCGAGCCTGCCGACGTACGGCGACGCGTCGAGGTTGGTCACGAGCGCCTGCAGCGGATGCTCCAGGTCGTACTCGGGCGCCGGGACGGTCGCGAGCAGCGTCTCGACGAGCGGGCCGAGGTCGGCGGCGAGGTCGTCCGGCGAGAGCCCGGCCCGGCCGGCGCGCGCGTTGCAGTAGACGATCGGGAACTCGATCTGGGACTCGTCGGCGTCGAGGTCGAGGAAGAGCTCGTACACCTCGTCGACGACAGCCTGGGCGCGCGCGTCCGGCCGGTCGATCTTGTTGACGACGAGCACGACCGGCAACCGCGCCTCGAGCGCCTTGCGCAGGACGAAGCGCGTCTGCGGCAGCGGCCCCTCGCTCGCGTCGACGAGCAGGAGCACGCCGTCCACCATCGTCAGCCCGCGCTCGACCTCGCCGCCGAAGTCGGCGTGCCCGGGCGTGTCGACGATGTTCAGCTTGACGCCGTTGGCGAGCCGGACGGCGGTGTTCTTGGCGAGGATCGTGATCCCCTTCTCGCGCTCGAGGTCCAGCGAGTCCATGACCCGCTCGTTGACGTCCTGGTTCTCGCGGAAGGAGCCGGCCTGCCAGAGGAGCGCGTCGACGAGCGTCGTCTTGCCGTGATCGACGTGCGCGACGATCGCGACGTTGCGGATGTCCTCCCGGCGGGCCATGGCGACCACGGTAGCGGCGGGTCGGCTCGA
>DASZYW010000169.1:0-4350 GCA_035545195.1 Gaiellaceae bacterium | reverse complement strand
GCGCTCGCGCTCGGCGGGCTCTTCCTGGCGCTCGCGTGGATGCTGCAGCAGGCGCCGACGAAGCAGGGCGCGTCGCGCCTCTTCCACTACTCGCTGCTCTACCTGGCGCTGCTCTTCGTCGCCGCGGCGCTCGACCCGCTGCTGTAGCTAGGGCGCGCGCAGGTCGCGGATCGAGGGCTTCCCGCCCTTCGTGACCTGGAGCACGTCGTACATGCGCGCCGCCTCGTGCCCGGGCACGAGGTCGGCGAAGCGGAAGACGCCACGCTTCGAGGCGCGGAACGTGAAGGTCGCGGAGTGCCTTGCCTCGAGGCCGGTGAACGGCGCGGGCGTCTCCGCGCCGGGGAACGCGGGGCGGGTCGACCCGGCGCCGGCGACGACCGCGCACGAGTGGCGCAGGGGGCCGCGGTTCAGGCAGGTGACGCGGACGCGCCAGCCCACGGGGACGGTCCACAGCAGCTCGCGCGAGTAGCCGTCGAAGTTGAAGCCGCTGTTCGTGCCGTCGTACTCGGCGACGAGCGACACGTCGACGACGTGGTGGCGCGCGTCGACCGAGAGGAAGCGCGCCGGCGGCGGCGGGGACGACGCGGCGGCGAGAGCGACGAGCGCGACGGCGAGCACGCTCCCAGCATCGCAGAGCGATGCTGGGAGCGAAAGGCCGACTCTCTTAGGAGACGCCCGCGAGCCTGCCTGCGCCGGGAACGCGAGCCCCGGCCGGCACGTAGTCCCGCTCCCCCTCGCCGACGTAGAGCTGGCGCGGGCGGGCGATCTTCTGCTCCGGGTCGACGATCCCCTCGAGCCACTGGGCGAGCCAGCCGGCCGTCCGCGGGATTGCGAACAGCACCGGGAACATCGCCGTCGGCAGGCCGAGCGCCTGGTAGATCAGGCCGGAGTAGAAGTCGACGTTCGGGTAGAGCTTGCGGGACACGAAGTACTCGTCCTCGAGCGCGATCTTCTCCAGCTCGAGCGCGATGTCGAGCAGCGGGTTGCGTCCCGTGACCGCGAACACCGAGTCCGCCGTGTCCTTGATGATCTTCGCCCGCGGGTCGTAGTTCTTGTAGACGCGGTGGCCGAAGCCCATCAGGCGCCCCTCGCCGGCCTTCACGGACTCGACGAAGGCGGGCACGTTCTTGACGTCGGAGATCTGCGCCAGCATCCGCAGCACCGCCTCGTTCGCGCCGCCGTGCAGCGGCCCGTAGAGCGCGGCCGCGGCGCCCGCGAGCGCCGAGTACGGGTCGACCTTCGAGGAGCCGATCGCCCGCATCGCGTTCGCCGAGCAGTTCTGCTCGTGGTCGGCGTGCAGGATGAACAGCACCTCGAGCGCGCGCACGAGCGCCGGGTCGGCGTCGTAGCGCGTCTCGCTCATCTTGAAGATCATCGAGAGGAAGTTCTCCGTGAAGCCGAGCTCGTTGTCCGGGTAGACGTACGGCAGCCCGCGGCTGTGGCGGAGCGACCAGGCGGCGATCGTCGGCACCTTGGCGATCAGCCGGACGACCTGCTCGAGCCGGATGCCGGGGTCGTCGACCTTCGCAGCCTCGGGATAGAGCGTGCCGAGCGCAGCGACGACGCTGACGAACATCCCCATGGGGTGCGCGTCGTGCCGGAAGCCCTGCATCAGCGTCTTCACGTTCTCGTGCAGGAACGTGTGGAAGGTGATCTCGTGCTCGAACCGGGAGAGCTCGTCCGCGGTCGGCAGCTCGCCGAACAGGAGCAGGTACGCCGTCTCGAGGTAGGTGCTCTCGACCGCAAGCTGCTCGATCGGGTAGCCGCGGTAGCGGAGGATGCCGCGGTCGCCGTCGATGAAGGTGACGGCGGAGCGGACCGACGCGGTGTTGAGGAAGGCCGGGTCGTAGCTGAGGACGCCGAGCTCACGGAGCGCGGTCGCGCGGATCGCGCCGTCCTCGATCGGCGCCTCGCAGGAGGCCCCGGTGCGGTTGTCGGTGATCGTGACGGTGTCGGGCATGTCGGCGTGACCTCCGGGAAGCGGGTGTTCGCGGAGCCTCACGGCCACGGCGCCCGGCCACATCAGGCCCGAGCGCGATCGCTGCGGCGGGGAACTACTGAGTGACGGGCGGCGTCGCGGACGGGACGACCGCGGCGGCGAGCTGCACCGGAGGAAGCGGCTGCTCGGGCTCAGGCCTCGCGCGCGCGAGGCTCATCAGCTCGAACTGGAGCTGATGGCGCGCCAGCTGCGCCTGCAGCTCGAGCCCGCGAGCGCGCCACGAGCCGAGCGAGTGGCCCAGGAAGAGGCCGGCGACGCCGCCGAGCAGGACGACGAGCCGGGCCTGGACGCCGTGCACGGGCCAGTCCGCCCACGGGGTCAGCAGCACGCCGCCGAGCAGCGCTCCCGCGACTCCCCAGAGAGCCGTCCACCGCGCGACGACGCCGCCGGCGCGCTGCTGCAGGAACTCGGCGTAACGGGTGAAGATCGTCGGATCGAGCTCGCTCATCGCTCTCGGTGTGCATCGGCAGGGCGCCGCGGCGACTTGAGCTAGAACGCGCCGTGCCGCCCTTCGCCCTGCGCGAAGCGGCGCGCCCCCTCGCGGGCCTGCGCGAGCGCCTCGACGCCGCGCGCGAACTCCTCCTCGAGCGTCGACGCGGTGAGCGCGGAGAGCCGGTCCCGGCGCATCGTCTCCTGCGGGAAGGAGGCGAGCTCGCGCGCCAGCTCCTCCGCCGCCTCGCGGCTCGCGCCGCGCGGGACGACGCGGTTGGCGAGGCCGATCGCGAGCGCCTCCTCGGCGCCGACGGCGCGGCCGGTGAGGATCAGGTCGAGCGCGCGCGAGAGGCCGATCAGGCGCGGCAGTCGGATCGTGCCGCCGTCGATCAGCGGCACGCCGAAGCGGCGGCAGAAGACGCCGAGCACGGCGTCCTCCTCGACCACGCGCAGGTCGCACCAGCAGGCGAGCTCCAGCCCGCCCGCGACCGCGTGGCCGGCGACGGCGGCGATCACCGGCTTCGAGAGCGTCATCCGGCTCGGGCCCATCGGGCCGTCGCCGTCCGGCTCGGTGCGGTTGTCCATCTGCTTGAGGTCGGCGCCGGCGCAGAAGCTCCCGCCCGCGCCCCAGAGCACGGCGACGAACGCGTCGCCGTCGGCGTCGAAGGCGCGGAAGGCGTCGGCGAGCGCCTCGGCGTGCGCGCGGTCGACGGCGTTGCGCGCCTCCGGCCGGTCGAGGATCACCGTCGTCACCGGCCCGCTGCACTCAGATCGGACGCTCACGGCCCTCCCACAGCGGATCGCGGAGCGCCCGGCGCAGCAGCTTCCCGACCGGCGACTTGGGGATCTCCTCGACGAAGCGCACCGACTTCGGCACCTTGTAGCCGGCGAGCAGGCCGCGGCAGTGCGCGATCAGCTCCGCCTCGGTCGCACCGTCCGCGGGCACGACGAACGCGGTCACGGCCTCCACCCACGTGTCGTCGGGAGCGCCGACCACGACGCACTCGCGCACGCCCGGGTGCGCCGCGAGCGCGTCCTCGACCTCGCGCGGATAGACGTTGTAGCCACCGGTCACGATCATGTCGCTCGTGCGGTCGACGAGGTAGAGGAAGCCCTCGTCGTCGAAGCGGCCGACGTCGCGCGTGCGCACCCAGCCGTCCGGGAGGAACGTCGCGGCGGAGAGCGCCTCGTCGCCCACGTAGCCGCGCGCCGCGAAGGGCGCCCGCACGAGGATCTCGCCGGTCTCCTCGTCCAGCCGCACCTCGGCGTCGACGGCGGGCTGACCGCAGGAGAGCAGCCGCTCGCCGTGGTGGTCCTCCGGACGGAGAACGGCGATGCAGAGCGGCGCCTCGGTCTGGCCGTAGTACTGGAGGAAGCCAACCGACGGCGCCGAAGGCGACGTCGGGGTCTGCCGGCCGGGCGGCGGCGGCTTTGCCGCCGACGTATCCAGCCTCCCGCCCCACTCCGCGAGCGCGCGCTCGAGCAGCGGGCGCGGCATCGGCGAGGCGCCGTAGACGACGCAGCGCAGGCTGGAGAGATCCTCGTCGCCGCGGGCGGCGAGCAGCGCTCCGAGCATCGTCGGCACGACGTTCGCGTGCGTGACGCGCCAGCGCGGGATCGCGGCGAGGAACTCCGCCGGCGCGAAGCCGGGGAGCACCGCCGACGCGGCGCCGTGCAGCCAGAAGGGCAGCACGAACGTCCCGCTCGCGTGGATCAGCGACGCGGCGTGCAGCATCACGTCGTCAGGCTCCGGCCGGAGCAGGTTGGCGAGGATGTTCGCGACGACCGCGGCGTAGCTCGCCTGGGTGTGGCGGACGAGCTTCAGCGACCCGGTCGTGCCGGAGGTGGCGAGCAGGAGCAGGTCGGCCTCCGGTTCCGGCTCGGGCGGCTCCTCGGCCGGGAAGCCACGCGCCTCCGCG
>DASZYW010000168.1:0-2798 GCA_035545195.1 Gaiellaceae bacterium | reverse complement strand
GCAGGCAGCAGACGACGAGCTGCGGGTGCGAGGTGATCTTGTTGCCGAAGCCGCCGCCGATGTCCTGCGTGACGAAGCGGAGCTTGTCCAGCCCCGTCCGCATCGCAGGCCCCATCATGATCGCGGCGAAGCCGGGGAACTGGTTGTTCGTGTGGATCGTCCACTGGCCGGTGCCGCGGTTGAACTCGACGAGCGCGCCGTCGCACTCGAGCGGCGTCGAGTTGAAGCGGTGGAAGTGGAGCTCGTCGATCTTCACGACGCGGTCCGCCTCGGCGAACGCCGCGTCCAGGTCGCCCCACTCGTAGACGCCCGACCACATCAGGTTCCCGCCCGCGTCCTCGTGCAGCACCGGCGCGTCGCCGTCCTGCGCGCGGCGCGCGTCGACGAGCGCGGGCAGCGGCTCGTAGTCGACCTCGACCAGCTCGGAGGCGTCGCGCGCCAGCTCGCGGGTCTCGGCGACGACGGCGACGACGGGCTCGCCGACGTAGCGCACCTTGCCGACGGCCAGCGAGAAGTCCTTGATGTTGGCGCCCGGCGCGCTCGAGATCTGGAAGAACGGGTCGGTGAGCGACGCAACCTCCTCGCCGGTCAGCGTCCCGTAGACGCCCGGGATCGCCTCGGCCGCGGAGACGTCGATGCGCGTGATGTGCGCGTGCCCGTACGGCGAGCGGACGAAGTGGAGGTAGCCCATGCCGTGGCGCTTGACGTCGTCGACGAAGACGCCCTCGCCCTCGAGCAGCCGCTTGTCCTCCTTGCGCGGGACGCTCTGGCCGGCCCAGCCCTTCTGCACCTCGACCTGCTCCGGAGCGACGGTCGTCGTGCTCACTTCGCCACCGCCTTCACGGCTTCGACGATGTTCCAGTAACCGGTGCAGCGGCAGATGTTGCCCTGCAGCGCCTTCTTGATCTCGTCGTCGCTCGGGCTCGGGTTGTCGCGCAGGAGCGCGGTGGCGCTCATCAGCATCCCGGGCGTGCAGTAGCCGCACTGGAGCGCGTGGTGCTCCTTGAACGACTGCTGCAGCGCGTTCAGCTCGCCGTTCTCCGCGAGGCCCCCGACGGTCTCGATCGTGGCGCCGTCGGCCTGGACGGCGAGCATCATGCAGCTCTTCAGCAGCGTCCCGTCCACGATCACCGAGCAGGCGCCGCAGTTGCCGGTGTCGCAGCCGATGTGGCTGCCGGTCAGGTCGAGGTCGTCGCGGAGGAAGTGGATCAGGAGCTTGCGCGGCTCGACGTCGCGCTCGTAGGTGGTGCCGTCGATCGTGACGGTGACGTTCATCTGGCGGCGGCCTCCCGGGCGGCGCGGACGGCGAGCACCTCCGCGAGGTGGCGGCGATAGTCGGCCGAGGCGTGGACGTCGCTCGGCGGGTCGAGGCTCGCGGCGCGGACGGCCGCGGCGACGCCCTCCACCGAGTCGGCGGTGACGAGCACGGGCACCGCGTCGACGCAGCCGAGCGCGACGCGCACGCCGCCGTTGACGCTCGCGGCCGCGTTCGCGAGGCAGGTGCCGTCGCGGCCGAGCGGGACGGAGGCGAAGCCGTCCTTCTTCCCGGCCGGGACCGAGATCTTCGTCAGCAGCTCGCCCGGCGCGACCGCGGTCATGTAGACGCCGAGGAAGAACTCCTCCGCCGGCACCTCGCGCTCTCCGGACGCGCCGGCGATGGTCATGCGCGCGCCGATCGCGGTGAAGAGCGGCGGCAGGTGGTTGGTCGGGTCGTTCGAGCAGAGGTTCCCGCCGACGGTGCCGCGGTTCCGTACCTGGACGTCCGCGATCTGCGCCGCGACCTCGCCGAGGATCGGCCGCGCCTTCGCCTCCGCGGACGCGACCAGCTCGCTGCAGGTCGTCATCGCGCCGATCGTCAGCGTCCCGTCGCCGGCGAGCTCGATCCCCTTCAGCTCCTCGAGGCCGTTCAGGTCGACGAGCGCGTCGGGCGAGGCGGCGCGCGCCTTCATCACGTTGATCAGCGTCTGGCCGCCGGCGAGGGCGCGCGCCCCGTCGTTCGCGGCGAGCAGCTCGAGCGCCTCCGCGACGGAGGCAGGCTTCGCGTACTCGACCTCGCGCAACAGCACGTGCGCAATCTACGCGGGTCGCTCTGCGCTTTGCAAGCGGGATTTTATTTTTTGTCTGATCCGGCGGGAACGGGCTCCGCGTGGATGCGGCGCGTGCCCTCCCGCAGCCGACCGCCCTCGCGGCCCGCCCGCACCGCGAGGATCTCGGCCAGGATCGAGAGCGCGGTCTCCGCCGGCGAGTCGGCGCCGAGGTCGAGCCCGGCGGGGCCGACGATCCGCGCCAGCTGCTCCTCGCTCAGCCCCTCCTCGCGCAGGACGCCGCGGCGGCGCTCCTGGTTGCGGCGCGAGCCGATGATTCCGATGTACGCCGCCTCGGTCGCGAGCGCGCCGTGCAGGAGCGGCAGGTCGAACTTGTCGTCGTGCGTGAGGACGACGATCGCGGTCGCCGCGTCGGGAGCGACGTGCGCGAGCGCCGCGTCGGGCCAGAGCACGAGCAGCTCGTCGGCGCTCGGGATCCGCTCGGGCGTCGCGAAGCGCGGCCGCGCGTCGGCCACGATCGTCCGCCAGCCGAGGCTCTTCGCGAGCCGGCAGAGCGCCTCCGCGGTGTCGACGGCGCCGTAGACGAACAGCCGCGGCTGCGGCAGGTCCAGCTCGGCGAAGATCGTCCGCTCGTCCTGCTGGATCACGTGGCTGCGCGAGCGCCGGCGCGCCGCCGCCTCCAGCTCGGGATCGTCGATCCGCTCGCCGGCGCCCTCGCCGGCGATCACGGTCAGCGTCACGTCGCCGCGCTCC
>DASZYW010000167.1:0-3477 GCA_035545195.1 Gaiellaceae bacterium | reverse complement strand
CAGCTCGGCGACGTGATGAAGGAGTCGGCGCGGATCGCGCTCTCCTACGTCCGCTCGCACGCCGAGGAGCTCGACGTCGACCCGAAGGCGTTCGAGGACAAGTCGTTCCACGTGCACGTGCCCGCCGGCGCGATCCCGAAGGACGGGCCGAGCGCCGGGATCACGATGGCGACCGCGCTCGCGTCGCTCCTCACCGACCGGCCCGTCAAGCACACCGTCGGGATGACCGGCGAGGTGACGCTGCAGGGGCGCGTGCTCCCGATCGGCGGGCTGAAGCAGAAGGTGCTCGCCGCGCACGCCGCCGGGCTGACCGACGTGATCATCCCGGAGCGGAACCGCGCCGACCTCGACGACGTCCCCGCCGACGTGCGCGAGGCGATGCGCTTCCACCCGGTGATGACGCTCGGCGAGGTGCTCGCGCTCGCGCTCGAGCCGAAGACGAGCCTTCATGCGGTGTAGGACCTGCCGGCCGCTGCCCGAGGAGGTCGCCCGCGCGGCAGACCTGCTCGGGCGGCGCTGGATGCTCGCGATCCTGTGGGCGTCGGCGGAGGAGGGCGCGGTGCGCTTCAACGAGTTCAAGCAGGCGCTCGAAGGCATCCCGCCGCGCACGCTCGCCGCGCGCCTTGCCGAGCTCGAGGCGGAGGGCATCCTCGAGCGGCGCGTCGACGCGGCCACGCGGCCGCCGCGGGTCGAGTACCGGCTGACCGAGGCAGGGCGGCGGCTCGGCGCGATCGTCGACGCGATGCGCGTCTACGCGGGCGCGAGCGCGGCGATCTCGCGCTGACCCGCGAGGCGCGTCAGCGCCTGCGTCTCGATCTGGCGCACGCGCTCGCGCGTCAGTCCGAGCGTGCGCCCGATCTGCTCCAGCGACATCGGGTCGGGGTCGCCGTCCATCCCGTAGCGGAGCTTGATGATCAGCTTCTCGCGATCCGGCAGCTTCTCGATCGCGGCGCGGAGCGTCGTCTCCTCGAGCTGGACGACGACCTCCTCCTCGACGTCGGCCGTGTCCGTCGCGACGATGTCGCCGAACGCCGCGTCCCCCTCGTCGCCGATCGGCTTGTCGAGGCTCGCGACCGCGCGCGCCGCCGCCCGCGTCTCGCGCACGTGCTTGAGGGAGAGCTTGGCGAGCTTCGCCACCTCCTCGTCCGTCGGCGACCGCTCCAGCTTCAGCGCCAGCTCGCGCTCCGCCCGCGCGATCTTCTGCTCGCGCTCGACGATGTGGACGGGGATCCTGATCGTGCGCGACTTGTTCGCGACGCCGCGCTGCACCGCCTGGCGGATCCACCAGGTCGCGTAGGTCGAGAACTTGTAGCCGCGCCGCCAGTCGAACTTCTCCACCGCCCGGATCAGCCCGATGATCCCCTCCTGGATCAGGTCGAGCAGCGAGAGGCCGTGGCCCTGGTACTTCTTCGCGATCGAGACGACGAGCCGGAGGTTCGAGTTGATCATCCGGTCCTTCGCCGCCTTGTCGCCCTGCTCGATCGCCTTCGCCAGCTCGACCTCCTCCGCCGCGGTCAGGAGCGGGTAGCGCCCGGCCTCGTTGAGGAAGAGCTGCAGCGAGTCGGTGGTCATCGCCGCCACCTCGGCGTTCGAGAACTCCGTCTCCTGCCGGTCCGGCAGCGAGCAGTCGTCGGTGACGTCGATCCCCTTCGTCTCCAGCTCGTCGTAGAGCAGCGAGATCTCGTCGTCGGCGAGGTCGAGCTCGCTCAGGAGCTGCGTGAACAGGGACAGGTTGACGCAGCCCTGCTCTTCGCCGTGCTCGATCAGACCCCGAAGCTGCTCCCAGCTCATGCGTTCCCTCTTGCCCCGGCAATCCGTCTTTCACGCGCACCCCGGGCGGGTAGACTCGCAGGCGGTGGCGCCGGACTCGGTCTGGGAGATCGTGTTCCTGATGGTGGTCTTGAAGATCCCCATCGTCTATCTCTGCGCCGTCGTCTACTACGCGATCAAGGCGGAGCCACGGCGCGGCGAGGGCGCGAGCGTGACGGCGCGCATCGATCCGGACGGCCCCGGCCCCGGCTGGGGACGGCGGCGCCGCGTTCGCCGCAACGGCCCGCCGAACCGCCCGCACGGGAGCCCGACGCGCGTCTACCCGCGCACCGCGCTCGCGCGCGCCGGTAGGGTCGCGCGCAGATGAGCATGGAGTCGCAGTGGCTCGAGCACGGCGGGCGCCGGCGCCCCGGCGAGGTCGTCGGCGGCTACCTCTCCGCGCTCGCGATCTTCATCGGCGCGATTGCGATCGCGTGGCATCCGCTCCGGCTCGCGCCGCCCGCGATGCTGCTGGCGATCGTCGGGGCGGCGATGCAGCCGCGCGCGAGCAGGCTCGGGCTCGCCGGGGTCGCGATCGCCGGGCTCGGCTTCTTCCTCGGGATGACCATCGCGGTCGTCGTGAGCCACCCGCTCTGGTAGCCGCTCCTTGCTACAACGGTCTGGGATGAGCCGGACCGACGTCGACGGACTGAACAGCGGCTACGCGGCGCTGCTCCTCGAGCAGTACCTCGACAACCCTGCCGCCGTCCCGGAGGAGTGGCGCGCGCTGTTCGAGAGCCGCCCCGAGGCGTTGCTCGCGTTGCAACCGGGGCTGGCGCGGCTGCTCCCGACCGAGGAGAACGGCCACGCGCCGGCGGCGGCTCCGGCGCCTGCCCCGGTCGTCGTCGAGAGCGCGGACGCCGAGCTGCTCGGGGCGGTCGCCGCCTCGATGGCGCTCGTCAAGGCGTTCCGCATGCACGGCCACCTCGCCGCGAAGCTCGACCCGCTCGGCTCGGAGCCGCCGGGCGATCCGGCGCTCGAGCCGGAGCGCCTGACGCCGAAGCTCACGCCCGAGCTGCAGGCGCGCGTGCCGGCCTCGCTGCTGCGCGTGCACGTCGAGGGCGAGAGCCTCGCCGAGGTGCTGCCGCGCCTGCGCGAGACCTACACGGGGACGCTCGCGTACGAGATCGAGCACATCTCCGACCACGAGGAACGCGTCTGGCTGCGCCAGGCGATCGAGTCGGGCCGCTACCGCCATCCGCTCACCGACGACGAGCGGACGCGCCTCCTCTCCCGGCTCAGCCAGGTGGAGGGGATGGAGCACTACCTGCGCCGCGCCTTCCTCGGCCAGAAGCAGTTCTCCGTCGAGGGGCTCGACGTGATGATCCCGATGCTGGACGAGACGATCGAGCTCGCCGCGGAGGACGGCGCGCACGAGGTCGTGATCGGGATGGCGCACCGCGGCCGCCTGAACGTCCTCGCCCACGTCGTCGGCCGTCCGTACGAGGTGATCCTGCGCGAGTTCGAGGGCGAGCGGACGATCGAGGCCGTCGTCTCCAGCGAGGAGGGCGGCACCGGCGACGTGAAGTACCACCTCGGCGCGCAGGGCACGCGCGCCACCGCGACCGGCGACATCACGATCACGCTCGTCTCCAACCCGAGCCACCTCGAGGCCGTCGACCCGGTCGTCGAGGGCCGCGCCCGCGCCGAGCAGACCGACCGCTCGAC
>DASZYW010000166.1:0-4322 GCA_035545195.1 Gaiellaceae bacterium | reverse complement strand
CGCGACGAGGAGGACGTCCTCTTCGTCGAGCTGCGCCTCTCCGGCGTCACCGGCCGCGGCGAGGCCGCGCCGATCGAGCGCTACGACGAGTCGACCGAGTCGGCGCTCGCCTACGTCGAGGAGCACGCCGCCGACCTCGGCGGCGATCCGTTCGCGCTCGAGGAGATCATGGAGCGGCTGCCGCAGCGCGAGTTCGCCGCCCGTGCGGCGCTCGACGCGGCGCTCCACGACCTCCAGGGCAAGCTGCTCGGCCAGCCGGTCTTCCGTCTGCTCGGTCTCCGCCGCGCGGGCCCGCCGACCAGCTGGACGGTGTGGCTCGGAGACCCCGACGACATGGCGAGGCGCGCGGAGAAGGTCGGCGATCGCTTCCGGCGGCTGAAGCTGAAGCTCGGCGGCCGCGACGGGCTCGACGTCGAGCGCGTGCGCGCCGTCCGCGCGGTCGCGGCGCAGCCGCTCCAGGTGGACGTGAACGAGGCGTGGTCGCTCGAGCAGGCGCTCGACGCCCTTCCTCAGCTCGCGGAGCTCGGCGTCGAGTACTGCGAGCAGCCGCTCCCCGCGGGCGACCCCGGCGGCGCGGAGCTGAAGCGGCGCTCCCCGCTCCCGATCTACGTCGACGAGGACTGCCACAGACTCGTCGATGTGGCGAACTGTGCACAGATCGCGCACGGGATCAACGTCAAGCTCGCCAAGTCCGGCGGGATCCGCGAGGCGGTGAAGATGGTGCACGCGGCCCGCGCGCTCGGGCTCGGCTGCATGCTCGGCTGCATGGTCGAGTCCGGCCTCGGGATCGCCGCCGGCGCGCACGTCGCGAGCCTCTTCGACCACGTCGACCTCGACGGCAACCTCCTGCTCGCGCACGACCCGTGGCCCGGCGTCGCCTTCGTGGACGGCGTGCAGCTGCCGGCCGAGGCGCCGGGGCTCGGCGTCGGCGCCGCGTGAAGGAGACCCGCTACCTGATCCTGGCGGAGGGCTTCTCCGCCGACCGTCACTACGGCAAGACGATGCACGGCGTCCTGCGCTACCGGCGCGACGCCGTCGCGGTCGTCCTCGACTCCCAGCGCGCCGGCCAGGAGACCGAGGGCGTCCCGACCGTCGCCACCGTCGAGGAGGCGCTCGCGTACGCGCCGAACACCGCGCTCGTCGGCGTCGCCACGCAGGGCGGCCGCTTCCCGCCGGCCTGGATCGAGCTCCTGAAGGACTGCGTCGAGGCGGGGCTCGACGTCGAGAACGGCCTGCACGTCTTCCTCTCGGAGCACCCGGAGCTGGCGCCGCTCGCCCGCGAGCGCGGCGTCGAGCTGCGCGACCTGCGCAAGCCGCCCGCGGACGTCTCCACCGCGACCGGCGCGAACCTCCAGGTGCCGGCGACGATCGTGCTCACGGTCGGCTCCGACTGCGCGATCGGGAAGATGACGGTCTCGCTGGAGCTCGACCTCGAGGCGCGGCGGCGCGGCATCGCCTCGGTGTTCGTCCCGACCGGCCAGACCGGGATCGCGATCGCCGGCTGGGGCATCTCGGTCGACGCCGTCGTCGCCGACTTCGTCGCGGGCGCGGCCGAGCGGCTCGTCGTCGAGGGACACGAGCGCGGGGGAGAGCTCCTCTGGGTCGAAGGGCAGGGCGCGCTGCTCCATCCCGTCTACTCGGGCGTCACGCTCGGGCTCTACCACGGCTCCGCCCCGCACCTGCTCGTGCTCTGCCACCAGTGCGGTCACGACGAGATCGAGGGCGCGGGCGGCGGTCCGCACCCGATCCCGTCGCTGACGGAGCTGATCGAGCTGCACGAGCGGATCGCGCTCCCGGTCCGGCCGGCGAAGGTGGTCGCGATCGCGCTCAACACCGTCCGGCTCGACGAGGCCGCGGCGCGCGCCGCGCTCGAGGCTGCCGAGCAGGGGACCGGGCTGGCCGCGTCCGACCCCGTGCGCTTCGGAGCCGGGCCGATCGTGGACGCTGTCCTCGCCGCCTCTTGAACTCGTCCGACTCCCCTTGTTGACTGTGGAGCGACAACGAGGTTCGACAAGGGGGCACGACAACAGATGAAGAAGTACCTCGCAGCGGCGGTCCTCGCCTGCGCGCTGCTCACCGTAGGGGTCGCCGTTGCGGCGTCCGGCAAGCCGGCGAAGAACGTGGTGAGCGCTGCGACACCGGCGATCAACTGGGGAGTCGCCGACGACTCGTCCAAGTACGCCGACGACGGCGGCAAGTGGTTCTACGGCCAGATGAAGACCGAGAACCTGGTCTCGAATCGCTGGACGCTGGCGTGGAACCCGAGCAATCCGACGGCGATCACCGAGCTGCCGTTCATCAAGCGCGCGGCGCCGATCGCGCAGGCGAACGGCATCCACGTCGTGCTCTCGCTCTACGCGGGCCAGAACGGCACCTCGACGCCCGACGCGCAGGATCACGACGCGACGGCGTTCTGCGCGTGGGCGCAGATCGTCGCCCAGACGGTCAAGCAGTGGGGGATCTCCGACTTCATCATCTGGAACGAGCCGAGCTCGACGCTCTATTGGGCGCCGCAGAAGACCGATCCGACGCAGGACACGACGGCCAACGACGTGGCGGCGCCGGCCTACGAGAACCTGCTCGCGACCTGCTACGACTCGCTGCACTCGCTCGACGGCGGCGGCTGGACCGCGAACGTGATCGGGATGGGGCTCTCCGCGAAGGCCTCGAAGAACACGTCGAACGAGCCGCTCGCGTTCCTGCGCGATGTCGGCGCGGCCTACAAGTCGTCCGGCCGGACGAAGCCGATCATGGACCAGCTCGCGCTGCATCCGTATCCGCTGCCCTCGACGAGCCCGTCGCCCGACAAGGGGTACTCGGCGACGGCCGCGCCCGACAGCTACGGGCCGCCGGATCTCGACCGCGTCAAGCAGGCGGTGTACGACGCGTTCAACGGCACCGGCCAGCCGACGACGTTGAACGGGCTGACCTTCCGCCTGGACGAGTTCGGGTGGCAGACGAAGACGACGAGCGCGACCGACTTCACGGCGACCGACGCCGCGGCGCTCGCGAACTACACCGGCACCG
The DNA here is from genome assembly GCA_035545195.1 of Gaiellaceae bacterium. Classification (GTDB taxonomy): domain Bacteria; phylum Actinomycetota; class Thermoleophilia; order Gaiellales; family Gaiellaceae; genus Palsa-739. The sequence goes on along the minus strand of DASZYW010000166.1, from coordinate 1,295 downwards.
AGAACGCCGGCCCGCCCGGCTCGGCGGCGGCGGTCGACGAGGCGACGCAGACCACCTACCTCGCGCAGGCGGTGAAGATGTTCGCCTGCGATCCCACCGTGACCGACGTCGAGCTGTTCCTGCTCGTCGACGAGGCCACTCGCAGCGGCTGGCAGAGCGGGCTGCTCACCACCGGCGGCGAGGGCAAGTCGCTGCCGAAGGCCGCGTTCGCCGCGTTGGCGCCGCTCTTCGCGGCCGGCCGCAGCGCGTGCACCAGCGGCCTCGTCACGTGGTCGCCCACCACGAGCGGCGGCAGCAGCGGCTCCGGCTCGGGCGGCAAGGGCTCGGGCGGCTCGGGCGGCAAGGGGTCGGGCGGGAAGGGGTCGAGCGGCGGCGGCACCGGCTCGAGCGGCGGCGCCAAGGGCAAGACCTCCGGCACGTGCACGAAGACGACCAAGGTCGCCGCGGGGTACGTCTGCAAGATCACCAACAAGAAGAAGGGCACCGGCGTCGTCAAGAAGAAGGCGAAGCTCAAGAAGAAGGTGGTCAAGCGGCACTAGCCGTCCCAGCCGTTCAGGACACGCACGTTCCTCGGGGAGCCGGCGCGGCTCCCCGAGGCGTTTCGGGGCAGAAGATCCACCCTTGACAAGCGAACGTCTGTTCGTCTACCATACGAACAGATGTTCGCTAAGTTCCTGATCCTGTTCGTGGCGGCCGCGCTCGTCGTCGGCTACGCGGCCCGCACCACGCACGGCGCGGGGCCGGAGCGCACGTACGTCGTCAGGCCGACCGACACGCTCTGGTCGATCGCGCAGCGCACCTACGCGGGCGACACGCGCGAGGGCGTCTGGAGGCTCGAGCAGCGCAACCACCTGCAGAGCGCCGTGCTCGTGCCGGGCCAGCGCCTCGTGCTGCCGTCGAGCTAGGGCTGGGGGACGTCCAGCCCGAAGACGTGGACGCGCTCGCCGCGGAACAGGTGCTGCTCGCTGTCCCACGGGAACCAGATCACGACCTTCCATGCGAGCCGCTCGCCGGTCGGCTCGATCCCGAGCCACGGCGCCTGGTGTGTCGCCGACACGTCGGCCTCCTCGCAGACGCCCTGTGGGCCGATCACGATGTCGGTCAGGTCGAAGCGGATGTCCGGGAACGCGGTCAGGAGCTCCGTGTAGAAGCGAGCGGCGCCCTCGTGGCCCTCCCAGCGGTGGCCGCTCTGGACGAGCTCGTAGACGCAGTCCGGAGTCAGCGTCGAGATCAGCCCCGGCAGGTCGCGGGCGTCCTCGGCGATCGAGTGCGTCTTGTAGAGCTCGCGGATCTCC
>DASZYW010000165.1:0-3204 GCA_035545195.1 Gaiellaceae bacterium | reverse complement strand
ATCTCGTGCTCGCTCGAGCGTCCGCCGGCGAGCACGGCGACGCGGAGCCGGCTCACGGGCCGGTCGTCGTGGTCGTCGGCGCGACGAACTGGCCGACGTCGATCGTCACGGTCGACCCCTTCGGCGCCTGCCCGCCGCTCGGATCCTGCGACTGGACGAGCCCATCCTGCGCCGGGTCGACGACCGTCACGGGCTGCGGAGACACCTTGAAGCCCGCGGACTCGAGGTCGCTCGTCGCCTGGTCCTGCGTCTCGCCGGTGACGGAGGGGACGTTCACCTGCGGCGGCCCGTTGGAGACGGTCAGGTCGATCGTCGAGCCCTTGGGCGCCTGGTCGCCCGGCTTCGGATCCTGGGCGAACACCTGGTTCGCGGGCGCGTCGTTGTCGACGAACTTCGGATTGACCTTGAAGCCGAGCGAGTTGAGGTCGCTCGTCGCCTGCGAGATCGTCTCACCCGTCACCTTCGGCACCGCGACCGGCTTCGGGCCCGACTGGACGTTCAGCTGCACGGTGGAGCCCTCGCGGACCTTCTTCCCGGCCGGGGGCATGGTCGCAGAGACCTGGCCGGCCGTCCCGCCCGGCACCGACCGCGTCGCCGGGACGAGCTTCAGGTCGGTCAGCTCCTTCTTCGCGTCGTCCTGGGATTTGCCGACGAGGTCGTCCGGGATCGTCACCAGCGGCTTGCCGGTCGAGACCCAGATCGTGACCGTACCGCCCTTGTCGACGGTCTTCCCCTCGCCGGGGTCCTGTTTGAAGACGAGCCCCTTGTCGAACGTCTCGCTCGTGCCCTTCTCCACCTTGGGGACGAGCCCGATGCTCTTGATCTGCGACACGGCCTGCGCGCGTGTCTCGTTCACGTAGGACTCGACCGGCACCTGCGGCTTCGAGGACGTGTTCAGCTGGTCATACGCGTACCAGCCGCCGACGATCGCGAGCAGCACGAGCGCGATCGCGAGCAGCCACGGCCAGACCGGACGCGGCTTCGCCGGCCCTTCCTCGTAGCGCTCGTCGTAGTAGACCGGGCGCGGCGCCGCGCCAGGCCGCTGGATCATCGTGGCCGCGGTCGCGCCCGCAGCCGCCGCGGGCGGGATGCGGAGCACCTGCGTCGCCGACTCCTCGGTCGCCGCCGACACCGGCGCCCCGCGCGTCACGCGCTCCAGGTCGGCCTCCATCTCCTCGGCGCTCTGGTAGCGGTCCTCCGGATCCTTGGCCAGCGCCCGCATCACGACGAGGTCGAGCTCGCGCGGGATCTCCTCGCGCAGCGCCGACGGCGGCTCCGGCACCTGCGAGAGGTGCTTCATCGCGATCTCCACCGGCGCCTCCCCGTCGAACGGCGCCTTGCCGGTGAGCAGCTCGTAGAGGACGACGCCGAGCGAGTAGAGGTCGGAGCGCTGGTCGACGTTCGCGCCGCGCGCCTGCTCCGGGGAGAGGTACTGCGCGGTGCCGACGATCGAGCCCGCCTCCGTCATTTGGGAGGCGCCGGCGCGCGCGATCCCGAAGTCCGTCACCTTGACGCGCCCGTCGCCGTCGACGAGCACGTTGTGCGGCTTGATGTCGCGGTGGACGATTCCGTGCCGGTGCGCGAACTTGAGGGCGGAGAGGATCTGGCGGGCGTACTCGATCGCGACGTCCACCGGCGCCGGGCCGCGGCCGACGATCAGCTCCTTGAGGGAGCGGCCGTCGAGGAACTCCATCGCGATGTAGTAGGTGCCCTCCGCCTCGCCGCGGTCGTAGATCGAGACGATGTTCGGATGCGAGAGCGCGGCCGCGTTCTTCGCCTCGCGGCGGAAGCGCTCGACGAACTGGTCGTCGTTCGCGTGCCGGTCGTTGAGGATCTTGATCGCGACGCGGCGCCCGAGCTCCTGGTCCTCGGCGAGGTAGACGTTGGCCATTCCGCCCGCGCCGATCTTGCGGACGATCTGGTAACGCCCGTCGAAGAGCGTGTCGATCAGGGGGTCGCTGGCGGCCACGAGGCTCCTACAGGGTACGGACCCGCTCACCCACCTAGCAGGCTCTCCATGACGTCCTTCGCGATCGGGGCCGCAACCGACCCTCCGAAGCCGTTCGGCTGCTTCTCGACGACCACCGCGACGGCGACGCGAGGGTTGTCCGCGGGGGCGAAGCAGACGAACCACGCGTTGTAGACGCCGTTGATCGCGGTCTCGGCGGTGCCGGTCTTGCCGGCGACCTGGATGCCCGGAATCGCGGCGTTGCCGCCGGTGCCGCCGTTGACGACGGAGATCATCATCTGCGTGATCTCGGCCGCCGTCTCCGGCTTGACCGCCCGGCCGAGCGTCTGCGACCGGGTCGAGGAGACGATCGAGCCGTCCGGGCCGACGACGCGCTGGACGACGTACGGCCGCGGCACCTCCCCGCCGTTCGCGATCGTCGCCGCGACGAGCACCATCTGCAGCGGCGTCGCCAGCATCCGCTCCTGCCCGAACGCGAGCCGGCCCGCGTCCACCGCGTTGAAGTCCTTCGGCCAGTAGAGCTTGCCGTTGTTGTAGAGGCCGCTCGGGGCGCGCTCACCGGCCGGCGTCTCCAGCGGCGGCGTCGAGTAGAAGCCGAAGCGCTTCGCGTACTCGAGGATCGTCTTCGCGCCCAGGTGCATCCCGACCTTGCAGTAGACGGCGTTGATCGAGTGCTGCAGGCCCTCGGCGAGCGTGACGTGCCCGAACGCCTCGTGCGCTCCCGGCGAGTCGGGCGCGCTCGAGTTGTAGACCTTCTTCCCGTACTCGACGCAGTAGCCGGGATCCTCGAAGGGCGAGTTCGGCGTGTAGGCGCCGGTGTCGAGCGCGGCGGCGGTCGTGATCAGCTTGAACGTCGAGCCCGGCGTGTAGAGCCCGGCCGTCGCGTTGTTGACGAGCGCCGACGCGTCGCCGCACTGGCCCTTCGTGTGCAAGATCTTCGCGTAGCCGTTCTTCTGGAAGATCAGGTTCTCGTTGTACGTCGGCGAGGACGCCATCACGTAGACCTGCCCGGTGTGCGGGTTCATCGCGACGACGGCGCCGCAGCGGCCGCCGAGATCGTTCAGCGCCACCCGCTGGGCCGCCGGCCTCAGCGTGAGGACGACCTTGTTCCCCTTCACGGTGCCCGCGCCGAGCTTGTCGAGCGTCCGCTGGAAGGCGTTCGAGAGGTTCGTGTTCGCGCCGGTCAGGTAGTCGTCGAGCGACTCCTCGAGCCCGGTGCGCGTGCCGCCGCCGGT
>DASZYW010000164.1:0-4357 GCA_035545195.1 Gaiellaceae bacterium | reverse complement strand
GGGACGACGCCGAGCTGCGCGCGCAGCGACTCCTGCGTGACGTCGTTCAGGTCGACGCCGTCGATCGTGATCCGGCCGTGCGTCGGCTCGTAGAAGCGCGCCAGCAGCTTGGCGATCGTCGACTTGCCCGCGCCGGTGTGGCCGACGAGCGCGACGGTCGTCCCGGCCGGCACGTCGAGGTCGATCCCGTGCAGCACCTCCTCGCCGCGCGCGTACGTGAAGCGCACGCCCTCGAAGGCGACGTGGCCGTCGATCCGCGCGAGCGGCTGCGCGCCGGGCCGGTCGACGATCTCCGGCCGCTCGTCGAGGACGCCGACGATCTTGTCCAGCGCCGCCGTGGCGGAGAGGAACGTGTTGTAGAGCTGCGAGAGCTGCTGGACCGGGTCGAAGAAGTTGTTCACGTAGAGCATGAAGGCGAAGAGCGTCCCGATCGTGATCCGGCCGCCGAAGTAGAGATGGCCGCCGTAGCCGAGGACGACGGCGAGCGCAGTCGTCGAGAGCAGGTCGACGAACGGGAAGTAGATCCCGTTCAGGACGACCGTCTGCATGTTCGAGTCGCGGTAGCGGCGCGCGACCGAGGCGAAGTTCTCCTTCGCGGGCTCCTCGCGCGTGAACGCCTGGAGCATCCGCATGCCGGCGATGTCCTCCGCGAGGGTCGCGGTGACGAGGCCGAGCCGCTCGCGCACGTCCGAGTAGGCGCGCGACGAGCGCCTCCGGAAGATCGCCGTCGCGAGGCTGACGAGCGGGATCACGGCGAGCGTCGCGAGCGCGAGCCGCCAGTCGAGGACGAAGAGCAGGATCGCCGTGCCGCCGAGCGTGAGGGTCGACTGGACGAGCGTCGTCACGCCGTCGGTGACGAGCTGGTCGATCGCCTCGACGTCGTTCGTGATCCGGCTGATGATCACCCCGGCGCGGTTGCGCTCGTAGAAGCCGAGCGAGAGCCGCTGGAGATGGCCGAAGAGCCGCGCGCGGAGGTCGGCCAGGATCCGCTCGCCGACCCAGCCGGTCAGGTACGTCTCGACGTAGGTCATGCCCCAGTTGGCGAGTCCGGCGGCGACGAAGATCCCGACGATCAGCTCGAGCCGGCCGCCGGAGCGGCCGTTGAGCGCATCGTCGAGCGCGTACTTCGCGAGGTAGGGCGGAGCGAGCGCGGTCGCCGTGGCGGTCAGGAGCGAGATCACCGAGAGGCCGGTGCGCCCGCGGTACGGCGTCGTCAGCCGCCAGAGCACTCCCATGCGGCGGCGCGTCTGCCGCCACGACCAGTCGTCGACGTCGGCGCCGCGCTCGCGCATCAGATGGCCTCCCGGCTGATGGACGCGCATCAGGCGACCTCTTCCATGTCGCCGCGCGCTTCGACCGCGTCCGCGAACCGGCGCTCCAGCAGGCCGTGCTCGTGGATCTCGCGGTAGATCGCGCTCGTCCCGATCAGCTGCTCGTGGGCGCCGCGCGCGGCGATCCGGCCGCCGTCGAGGACGACGATCTCGTCCGCGAGCGCGATCGTCGAGAGGCGGTGCGCGATGATCAGCGTCGTCCGGCCGCGCATCACCTCGCGCAGGCCCGCCCGGATCTGCGCCTCTGTGGTGGCGTCGACCGAGGCGGTGGCGTCGTCGAGGATCAGGATCCGGGGGTCGATCGCCAGCGCGCGGGCGATCGCGACGCGCTGGCGCTGGCCGCCCGAGAGCGTGATCCCGCGCTCGCCGATCACGGTCTCATAGCCCTTCGGCAGCCGCTCCACGAACTCGTGCGCCTGCGCGAGCCTGGCGACGCGCTCGACCTCGGCGTCGCTCATGCCGGGGCGGCCGAAGGCGATGTTCTCCCGCACGGTGGTCGAGAAGAGGAAGGGATCCTGCGCGATCACGCCGATCCGGCTGCGCAGCTCGGCGAGGCGCAGCTCCCGGACGTCGACGCCGCCGACGAGGACGCGCCCCGCGGTGACGTCGTAGAAGCGCGGGATCAGCGAGGCGAGCGTCGTCTTGCCGGCGCCGGTGTGCCCGATCAGCGCGACCGTCCTGCCGGGCACGAGCTCGAGGTCGACGTTCTCCAGCACCGGCCGGCTCGGGTCGTAGCCGAAGGAGACGTGCTCGAAGCGGACGTGTCCGGTGTCAGACACCGGACGTGTCGGGTTCGGACGGTCGGCGATCTCCTCCGGCTCGTCGATGATCTGGAAGATGCGCTCTCCCGAGGCGGTCGCGCGCTGCGCCTGGCCGATCCACATGCCGAGCGCCCGCAGCGGCGTCACGAGCATCGCGAGGTAGAGGTTGAACGCGATGAACGAGCCGACGGAGAGCGTGCCGCGGTCGACCATGCGGGCGCCGACGAGCAGCACCGCGGCCTGCGCGAGCATCGGCATGAACGAGAGCAGCGGCACGTACGTCGCGCGTTGCCGGTTCGCGCGCAGCGTCCACCGGAAGAGCGTCTCGTTCCGCCGTGCGAACTTCGCCTCCTCGGCCGGCTCCTGCGCGAACGCCTTGACGACGTGGACGCCGACGATGTTCTCCTCCGCGACCGTGGCCACGTCGGCGAGCTTCTGCTGGACGTCCCGGAGCGTCGGGTGCGCGACGTGGCTGTACCGGTAGGCGAGCGCGACGAGCACCGGCGTGATCGCCAACGCGATCAGCGCCAGCTTCCACTCGAAGAAGAAGAGGACGACGCTGACCGAGGCGACGGTGAGCGCGTTCTGGAAGAAGAAGATCAGGCCGTAGCCGAGGAAGAAGCGGACGCCCTGGAGGTCGACGGTCGCGCGCGACATGAGCTGGCCCGTCTGGTGGCGGTCGTAGAAGCCGAACGAGAGCCGGACGAGGTGCGAGTACAGGCTCTGGCGCAGGTCCATCTCCACGTCCAGCGCCTGCTTGCCGGAGAGGAGCCTGCGGCCGGCCATCAGCCCGGCGCGCGCGACGCCCAGCGCGACGATCGCCGCGACCGAGACCCAGAGCCGGTGCGTGTCGTGGCGGACGAGCGCCTTGTCGATCGCGTCGCGTCCGGTCACCCAGACGAGCGCGATCTGGGCGGCCTGCGAGCCGGCGGCGAGCACGATCGAGACCGCGACCCCGACGCGGTAGGGCCGCAGGAATGAGAGGAGGCGGACGAACGTCCGCCGGTAGGGAACCTCGCTCACCTCTTTCGAATGTAGCGACGCGGTCGTGGACTCGACCGAATCGACCGCGCCCGACCGCTATGCGAGCGCGCCGCGCACGAGCGCCAGCGCGCGGGCGAGGCGCTCCTTGTTCGCCGGCACGTTCGGCCAGCTGCTCGCGCCGGACGGGTGCGGGAGCGGGATCACCGGCACGCCCTCGCGCTCGAACCGCTCGCCGATGCAGGCGGTCAGGTCGGTGAGCCCGAGTAGCGAGCGCAGCGCCAGCCCGCCGACCGTGACGATCAGCCGCGGTCGCAGCAGTTCGAGCTCCCAGTCCCGCCAGAAGCGGCAGAGCTCCTGCTCACGCGGCGTCGGCGCCCGGTCGCCGCGGCCGGACGGCGCGCGGCCCGGGTAGCAGCGCGTGACCGACGCGCAATAGAACGTGTCGTAGAACGCCCCCTCGTCCAGCTCGAGCCAGCGGCGCAGCGTCTGGCCGGCGCGGCCGCGCCACGGGAGGCGCTCCTCTCCCTCCACGATCCCCGGCGCCTGCCCGAAGAGATAGGCGCGCTGCGAGCGCAACGGCGCGCGGACCGGCAGCGACTCGAGCGGGAAGCCCGCCTCGACGCACGCTCGGCAGCGCGCGGTGTCGCGCTGGAGCGAGCGCAGCGACCGGTAGGACGCGCCGCGCGCCGTCATCGAGCTATCTTTTTTGAAGTGATGCGCCTGGTCTTCTCGTTTCCGAGTCCCGTCAATGAGACTTCTGCCCGCTTCGTGGCCGCGTGCGTCGCGGTGCTGGCCGTCGTCACGGTCGCATTCCAGCAGGGGTGGCTGATCCCGGCGCTCGCCTACGGCTTCGTCGCGCGCACGCTCACGGGCCCGATGCTGAGCCCGCTCGGCCTGCTGGCGACGCGCGTGGTGACGCCGCGGCTCTCGATCGCGCACCGCTACGCGCCCGGCCCGGCGAAGCGCTTCGCCCAAGCGATCGGGGCGGTCTTCACACTGACCGCGACCGGGCTCTACTACGGCGCGGGGCTGCACACGGAGGCGTTCGTCCTCGTCGGCGTGCTCGCCGTCTTCGCGTCGCTCGAGGCCGGGGTCGGACTGTGCGTGGGCTGCCAGGCGTTCTATCTCGGCATGCGCCTCGGCCTCGTGCCGCCGTCGGTCTGCGAGGAGTGCGCCCGCGTGCTGGAGGCCGCGTAGGCTCCGGTCCGTGCTCCCGCTCGAAGCGGTCCCGAACTTCTCCGAGGGTCGCGACCGCGAGGTGATCGCGGCGATCGGCTCCGC
>DASZYW010000163.1:0-9543 GCA_035545195.1 Gaiellaceae bacterium | reverse complement strand
CTGGGGCGGCTTCGGCCACGCGCCGAAGTTCCCGCCCGCGTCGGCGCTCGAGTTCCTGCTCCGCCGCGGCCTCTTCGAGCCGGCGCTGCGGACGCTCGACGGCATGTCGGCGGGCGGCATGTACGACGTCGTCGGCGGCGGTTTCCACCGCTACTCGGTCGACGCGGAGTGGCTCGTCCCCCACTTCGAGAAGATGCTCTACGACAACGCGCTGCTCGTTCCCGCGTACCTCCACGGCTGGCAGCTGATCGGCGACACGCGCTACCGGGCGATCGTCCGCGCCACCGTCGAGTACGTCCTGCGCGAGCTCGCGCTGCCGGGCGGAGGCTTCGCGTCGGCGCAGGACGCGGACACCGACGGCGTCGAGGGGCTGACCTTCACGTGGACGGCCGACGAACTGGAGGCGGCGATCGGAGCCGGCCGCGAGACGCTCCTGCAGCCGTTCGAGCACGGCCGCTCGGTGCTTCGCGGCGGCCTCTCGGGCGCGGAGCGGCGGGCGCTGCTCGCGGCGCGCCAGCGCCGCCCGCAGCCCGCGCGGGCCGACAAGGCGATCGCCTCCTGGAACGGGCTGTTGCGCGCTGTGCTCGCCGAGTCGGCCCGCGTCCTCGGCGAGGAGACCTGGCTCGCCGCGGCCGTCGCGCTCGGGGAGTTCCTGCTCGGGCCGCTCTCAGACGGCGAACGGCTCCACCGCACCTGGCGCGACGGCGTCGCGAAGGGCACCGGCTACCTGGACGACTACGCGAACGTCGCGCACGGGCTCTACGAGCTCCACGTCGCGACCGGCGACCTGCGCTGGCTGCGCGAGTCGCACCGGCTCGCGCGGCTCGCCGTCGAGCTCTTCCGCGACCCCGAGCGCGGCGGCTTCTTCCTCACTCCCGCGGATGGCGAGCGGCTCGTCGCGCGCCAGAAGGGCCTCGACGACAACCCGACCCCCGCGGGGAACTCGATGCTCGCGTACGTCCTGCTGCGGCTGGCGCGGCTCTGGGGCGACGAGGAGCTGGAGCGGGAGGCCGTCGGGGCGCTGCGGCTCGTCCGAGACGCGCTGCCGCGGATCCCGTCCGCGTTCGGCTGGGCGCTCTGCGCCCTCGACCTCCACCTCTCGCCGCCGCGCGAGCTCGCGATCGTCGGCGACCCCACGAGCGAGGTCGCCCGCGCGGCGCTGCACCGCTTCGACCCGAACGCCGTCGTCGCGTTCGGGCCGGCGGACGACGTGCCTCTGCTCGCCGGCAAGACGCTCGTCGACGGACGGCCGGCCGTCTACGTCTGCGAGCGCTTCACGTGCCGAGCTCCGGCGACGGACCCCGCGGCGCTCTGAGAGGAAGCGGGGGAGCCGAGGCTCCCCCGCTTCGGTCCATCGGTCAGTGCCCGACGGTCTGGAGCTTGCCGAGCGGCTGCATCTCGCCGCCGGCGCCACCGCTCCACTTCGTCATGATCAGCTGCTCGAGCGGGAAGCCATCCTTGGCGCTGGTCTTGATGGTCATCCCCGGATAGACGAACGGGTTGTTCTTGATGTTCATGTTGTGCAGAGCCGTCTCGAGGCTCGCCCGGGTCAGGTTCTTGCCGGCGCTCTTGAGCGCGGACACGAACGTCGACGCGACGGCCATCCCGTACTCGAGGTTCGAGTCGCCGAGATCCCAGTCGGACAGCAGCGCCGGTGCGTACTGCTGGATGATCGACCGGCCGAGCTTCGGCCCGGCCAGGCTCGTCTTGTCCATCTGGGCGAGATACGACGACGAGATCACGCCGTCGAGGCTCGCGCCGTTCTGCGCCGCCACGAGCAGGAACGGGCGGATGTTCGACACGTTCGCGAGGAACGTCGCCGGGCTCCAGCCGATCTTCGTGGCGGTGACGAGGCCTGCGATCGCCTGGCCCGGCGTCGCCACGATGAAGAACGTGTCGCAGCCCTTCCCCTTCAGCGTCAGCACCTGCTGCGTCACGGTCGTGTCGGTGGCCGCGAAGCCTTCCTTGTCGCAGATCTGCGAGGTGCCGCCGAGTCCCTGAACGAGGCCGGCGATGTAGTTCTTGCCGAACGCGTCGTTCTGGAAGAGGATGCCGATCTTCGCGTTCGGCATGTTCTTCGCGATGTACTTGCCGTACATGCGGCCCTCGGCCGGGTAGTCCGGCTGCCAGCCGATCGTGTACGGGTGCTTCGAGCCCAGGCACACCTGCTTCTGGCAGTAGCCCCAGTACGAGTCACCGGTCGCGAGGAAGACCTGCGGGACCTTGTGGTCGTTCAGGTATCCCCACGTCGAGAGCCCGGGGGCGGTGCCGAGGCTGCCGAGGATCGCGAAGACCTTGTCCTGCTCGACGAGCTGCTGTGTCAGCGGAACGGTCTGCGCGGGGTTGTACGCGTCGTCGAGGACGTCGAACTTGATCTTGCGACCGTTGACGCCTCCGTGCGCGTTCACGTACGCGAAGTACGCATTCTCGGCGGCCGGAATCGTCTTGTAGGCCGACGCCACGCCCGTGAGCGGGAACGTCCCGCCGACCGTGATCGACGTCTTCGTGATCCCCGGATCGGCCTGGTGCGCGCCTGCGGCTGCGCTCACCGCGAAGCCGGCCACGACCACGGCCGCCAGCAGGGCTCCGAGCATCTTTCCCTTGTTACGCATTCACCCTCCTACGATGGATAGACCCGCGTTGTAAAGCTGGTTGCCGATTATGACGCCTTGGGATCCGAATTGATAGGGATTTTTGAACCGCGGTTCAAGGCGTGTCAGGTCGTGTCCGGAACCGCTTCACGGCGCCCAGGAAGCCTGCGAAGCCCTGCGGCAGAAGCAGCATCACGAGCACGACGAGCAGACCGAAGACGACGTCCTGGCCGTGGGCCGACCCGACCACCGGCACGTCCTTCGAGATCGTCGGCAGCAGGCCGACGAAGGCGGCGCCCACGAGGATCCCCCAGAGCGAGCCGAGCCCGGCGACGGCCGCGCCGACGAGGATCTGCAGCGACAGGATGACCTGGAACTCGTTCGGCTGCGCGAAGCCGTTCGTCCCCAGCACGAACAACGAGCCGGCGACCCCGGCGTAGGCGGCGGAGATCCCGAAGGCGAGCGTCTTGTAGATCGGCAGCTGGATTCCGGACGAGACCGCTGCGACCTCGCTGTCGCGGACGGCGCGGAACGCCCGCCCGACGCGGCCGCGCAGGATCAGCCAGCCGAGCACGAACAGGATCGCCGCGGTCAGCCAGCTCACGCCGTAGAGCCACGTGTGCGAGACCGTCTTCGCCGACTGGACACCGCCGGAGCCGCCGAGGAACTTGTCGAACTTGAGCGGGAGCTGCGGCACGGAGACGGCGAGCGCGAACGTCGCGAGCGCGAGGTAGACCCCGGAGAGTCGCAGCGCCGGCAGCCCGAGCAGCAGCCCGCAGACGAAGCAGAGGACGAACGCGACCAGCATCGTCAGCACGAGGTTCGTGTGGTGGTCGCGCGAGAGGATCGCCGTCGTGTAGCCGCCGATCGCCATGAACGCGCCGTGGCCGATCGAGATCTGGCCCGAGTACCCGACGAGGATGTTCAGGCCGAGGATGGCGATGAAGAAGACCGCGACCTGCGCGAAGAGCGCCTGGTGGTAGTCGCTGATCGCGAACGGCAGCAGCGCGATCACGGCGGCGGCGATCGCGCCCGCGACCAGGGCGGAGAGCGGCGGCCTGGTCACACCTTCCTCACTCTCCGCTCGCCGAAGAGCCCGGACGGCTTGACGAGCAGGACCGCGAGCAGGACGGCGAACGCGAACGGCAGCCGCAGCGGGGCGGTGATGAAGTGGACGTACTGGCCGATCAGGTTGAGGAAGATCCCGAGCAGGACGCCGCCGACGACCGCGCCGGCCGGGCTCTCGAGCCCGCCGAGCACCGCCGCCGCGAACGCGTAGAGCAGCACGGCCTGCATCAGCGAGGGCTGGAGGATGAACTGGTTCGCCTCGGTCATCAGCCCGGCGACGGCCCCGAGCAGGGCGGCGAGCCCCCAGCCGATCGCCAGCATCCAGTCCACCCTGACGCCGACGAGCCGCGCGGCCGCCGGCCGCAGCGCCGCGGCCCGCATGCCGAGCCCGACCTTCGTGAACTGGAAGAGCGCCCAGAGCAGGACGACGGTGACGATGCTGAGCAGGATCGTGCCGATGTCCTGCCGCGAGATCGCGACGCCGCCCCAGTGGTAGACCGTCTGGCCGAAGGGCGCCGGCATGAACTTGAGGTCACCGCCCCACTTCCAGAGGACGAGGCCGTCGATCAGCACGAAGAGCCCGACGGTGACGATCACGACCGCGATCACCGACTTGTGCATCACGGGCCGGATCACCAGCACCTGCGTCCCGAAGCCGATCACGAAGGCGATCGCGAGCGTGAGGAAGAACGCGAGCCAGTAGGAGACGCCCCACTGGATCAGCTGGTAGGCGATGTACGTCGTCGCCATCGCCAGCTCGCCCTGGGCGAAGTTGATCACCTCGGTCGCGCGGTAGATGAGCACGAGCGCGAGCGCGAGGCTCCCATAGACGGCGCCCTGCGCGACGCCCGCGACCGTCTGCTGCGCGAAGATCTCGCTCTTCAGCGAGCCGATCAGCAGGAAGATCGCGGCCGCGAGCAGGAGGCCGTTGACGGGGCGGGCGACGCCGCTGAGGAGGCGGGCGGCCATCAGTAGCCCAGGTAGCTCCGGCGGACGGACTCGTGCGACTGAAGCTCCTCGCTCGGCCCGGAGAGGGCGACCTTCCCGACCTCGAGCACGTAGGCGGTGCTCGCGACCTGGAGCGCGAGGTGCGCGTTCTGCTCCACGACGAGCACGGTCATGCCCTCGCTCTCGTTCAGCTCGCGGATGATCCGGAAGATCTCCGTCACGAGCACGGGCGCCAGGCCGAGGGACGGCTCGTCGAGGAGGAGCAGGCGCGGCCGCTGCATGAACCCGCGCGCAAGCGCGAGCATCTGCTGCTCGCCGCCGCTCAGCGTCCCGGCCTGCTGGTGGCGGCGCTCGGCGAGCCAGGGGAAGTAGGCGAAGACGCGCTCGGTGTCGGCCTTGAGCGCGCCCCGCCGCGTGTAGGCGCCGAGGCGCAGGTTCTCGGCCACCGTGAGCTCGGAGAAGGTGCCGCGGCCCTCGGGAAGGTGCGCGATGCCGAGCCGCGCGACCGACTCGGCGGGTCGGCGGCCGAGCGGCTTGCCGGCGAAGCGGATCTCGCCGCTGCGGCGGACGGTGTTGGAGATCGCGCGGAGCGTCGTCGTCTTGCCGGCGCCGTTCGCGCCGAGGACGGCGACGACGGCGCCCTCGTCGACCGAGAGCGAGACGCCGTGCAGCGCCTTGATCGGGCCGTAGCGCGCCTCGACGTCCTCGAGCTCGAGCAGGGCCGTCACGCGGCCCGTCTCCTCTCCACCGATCCGCACCAGAGGCGCGGATCGGTGCAAGGGGGAACCTCTCGGTTCCCCCGAGTCCCCCTCCCCGGAGGCCGCTCCCAGCGCTGGGGGCCGAGGTTCGTGGTCGTCTTCACGCGGCCTCCAGGTCCCCGCCGAGGTACGCCTCGATCACGGCGGGGTCGCGCTGCACCTCGGCGGGCGGCCCGCTCGCGATCGTGCGGCCGAAGTTGAGGACATGCACGTGGTCGGAGACCTGCATGACGAGGTTCATGTGGTGCTCGACGAGCAGCACCGTCAGCTTGCGCTCGTCGCGGAGACGGCGGATGAAGCCGGCGAGCTCGCCGACCTCCTCGTGGTTGAGCCCGCCGGCCGGCTCGTCGAGCAGGATCAGGCGCGGCCCGGAGGCGAGCGCGCGCGCCAGCTCCACGCGCTTCAGCGTCCCGAACGGGAGGCCGGACGCGAAGCGGTTCGCGTGCTTCGCGATCCCGACGTAGTCGAGGGTCTCGAGCGCCTGGCGGCGCAACTCGTTCTCGCGGACGAAGCGCGAGCGCGCGTGGGCGCCGACGAGGACGTTCTCCAGCACGGTCATGAACGGGAACAGCTCGACGTTCTGGAAGGTGCGCGCGATGCCGAGGCGGATGACGCGGCTCGGCGACGTGCGCCTGAGCGACTTCCCGTCGAAGGTCACGTCGCCCGACTCGAGCCGGTACAGGCACGTGATGACGTTGAACGCGGTCGTCTTGCCGGCGCCGTTCGGGCCGATCAGGCCGGCGATCGTCCCCTCCTCGACGACCATGGAGACGTCGTCCAGGGCGACGATGCCCCCGAACCGGAGCCGAGCGTGATCGAGCGCGAGGAGCCCCATCCGCAACCGGAGAGAAACCTAGACCATTTTGAACCGCGAGTCAGCGCCGAGCGGCGCGGGCGGCCAGGTACTCGTCCCAGAGCTGCTCCATCGTGGTCGTCCGCGGGGAGGCTGCGTGCGCCGGGTCGTACGGCGTGTGGTTGACCGCGCGCACGATCCACTCGCCCGCCGCGTCCACCTCGAGCACGTTGATGCAGCCGGGCGACTGCTCGAAGCCGCCGAGGAAGACGGCCTCGCCGGTGACCGCGCGGCTGAGGATCGCGCGGTTGACGGCGCCGTGCAGCACGAGCAGGAGGACGTCCCAGCTCGGGTCGGCGACGATCCGGGCGAGCTCGGGGAGGACGCGGGCGAGCAGCGCGCCGATCGTCTCGCCGCCGAGGAACGGCGTCTCGTGCGGGACGACGCCCCGGAACGCCGCGGTCATCAGCTCCTGCACCTCGGCGTCGGCGAGGCCGCGGATGTCGCCGCTCTCGATCTCGCGCAGCTCGGCGTGCGGCTCGGGCTCGTGGGCGGGCGCGACGATGCGGGCGGTCTCGTCGGTGCGCGGCAGCCCGCTCGTGAGCACGCGGTCGAACTCGACGCCCGCGAGCTCCCGCGCGGCGGCGGCCGCCTGCTCGCGTCCGCGCTCCGTCAGCCGGACGTCCTCGGGGCGCAGCCCCTCGAAGTAGCGGACCTGAGCGTGGCGCATCAGGTAGATGCGCCTGCGGGTCACCTCTGGCTGAGCGATCGCCCGCCGGCGGACTGCATGCCGGCGATCATCCCGGGCGGCGAGGCGCCCTCCGGGAAGCGCGCCAGCAGCTCGGAGAGGAGCGCGTCCGGCTCCCAGCCCTCCGGCGCGTCGAACAGCTCGCCTGCGCTCCAGCCCTTCAAGGCGTTGACGGCGCCGCCCCAGACGTGGAAGACCTGGCCGGTGATCTGCTGCGCCTCGTCGGCGCACAGCGCCACGACGACGACGGACATGTTCGCGGGGTCGAGCGGGTCGAAGCCGTCCTCCGGCGCGCCCATCTCGAACGTCTCCTCGGTCATGCGGGTGCGCGCGTTCGGGGCGAGGCAGTTGACGGTGACGCCGTAGCGGGCGAGCTCCTGCGCGGCGATGATCGTCAGCCCCGCGATCCCGGCCTTCGCGGCGCCGTAGTTCGCCTGGCCGATGTTCCCGAAGACGCCCGAGGGGCTCGAGGTGTTGATCACGCGGCCGCGCACCTCCTCGCCGGCCTTCGACCGCTCGCGCCAGTGAGAGGCGGCGTGCTGCGTCGGCGCGAAGTGGCCTTTGAGGTGCACCGCGATCACGGCGTCCCACTCGTCCTCCGTCATGTTCACGAGCATCCGGTCGCGGAGGATCCCGGCGTTGTTGACGAGGATGTCGAGGCGCCCGAACTCGTCGATCGCCTGCTGCACCATGCGTCCCGCGCCGGCGAAGTCGGCGACGTTCTCGCCGTTCACCGCGGCCTCGCCGCCCGCGGCGCGGATCTCGTCCGCAACCTGCTCGGCGGGGGAGAGGTCGGCGCCCTCGCCCGCGAGCCCGGCGCCGAGGTCGTTGACGACGACTCTTGCGCCCGCGGCCGCGAGCGCGAGGGCGTGCGCGCGGCCGATCCCGCGCCCGGCGCCAGTGACGATCGCGACCTTCCCGCTCAGATCGGGCATCGCCGTGACTCTACTGAGCGTCGAGATAGCGGGGACTGGCAACGCGCAGCTTCGCCTCGACGTGCGCCTTGACGCGCGCGAGCGTGCCGGGCGGAACGTCGCCGGCACGGATCGCGGTCGCCAGCGCGCGCAGCTCCTCGTCGTCCTCGGGCGGCAGGCCCTCGAGCTCGCGGTAGACGATCGAGAGCGCGTTCAGCGCCACGAGCATCCGGAAGCGGGTGCGGTGGTCGTCGAGCGTGGGGAGGATCTCGCCGGCGAGGAACTCGTTGATCGCCTCGGCGAGCTCCTGCGCGGTGGGGCGCTCGCTCATCGTCGTGCCGCCCGCGTTGGCGTGGCGTGGCGTCGCCACCTGGCGTGGCGTGGCGACGCCACCTCGATTTGCAGGGATTTCGTGTGTACACACATCACGAGAGTCCCTCGAGAAGCTGACAGATTTCGTACTCGACCTCGGCGCCGAGGCGCCCGAGGACAGCGAGCTCGACCGAGCGGTCCTGGCCGGTGAGATGACGTTGCGCCTGCGTCAGACAGCCGATCGCCCAGCCGACGTTGCCGGCGACCTCCCAGTAGTCGAGCTCCTCCGGGCGAACCTCGCGACCGGTGAGCTCGTTGTAGCGCTCGAGGAACGGCTCGACGTCGCCGACGCCGCCGAGGCGCTTCTCGGGGACGCCGAAGCGCCACGCGCGGACGAGCGCGAACGCGAGGTCGCGCACCGGCTCGTCGAGGTGCGTGAACTCCCAGTCGAGCACGCCCGCAAGCCCGTGCTCGCGCACGACGACGTTGCCGATCCGGAAGTCGCCGTGGACGACGACCGGCTCGCGCGCCGGCGGGCGGTTCTCGCGCAGCCACCAGAGGCCAAGCTCGATCGCGGGGTGTGGCTCGCCGAACTCGTCCAGCTCGTCGACCATCCGTTCCAGCCGCGCCTCCTCGAGGAAGGGGAGGCGCTCGCGCGGGATCGCGTGGATCTTCGCCAGTTGCTCGGCGAGCTGCGTCGGCAGCGCTTCGCGCGCGGCGGCGAGCTCGGGCTTCTGGACGATCCGGCGCCCGATCGTCTCGCCCTCGAGCCGCTCCATCACGAACGCCTCGCGGCCCGCGAGGTCGGCGACGTAGCCGACCGGCCGCGGCGCCATCACGCCCGCCTCGTACGCCGCCTCGATCGAGGCGAACTCCTGCGCGAGCGAGAGGGTGTGCTTGTGGATGACGCCGACCGCGGCGCGCCGCACGAGCAGCCGCTCGCCGTCCGCGTCGACCGCCCAGGCCTCCTTCGACGCGCCGCCCGCGAGCAGCAACGGCTCCGAGATCTCCACCTCCCGGCCGAGCACAGCGGACAGTGCCTCCTGGAACGCCTCCCTCACGTCTGCGATCATCGCTGTCTGTCGTGAGCGTTGTCATCCCGGAACCGATCGTCGAGCGTCGCGCCGCCGTCCGAGCGTTCATGGAGGAGCACGTCTACCCGAACGAGCCGGCGCTCTTCCGGGAGGACGAGAGCTCCGACGCGCTGATCGCGGAGTTGCAGGAGAAGGCGCGCGCCGCGAACCTCTGGGCGCCGCACCTGCCTCCCGAGGCGGGCGGCTCGGGGAGCGGCTTCATCGAGTACGCGTACCTGAACGAGGAGATCGGCCGCAGCTTCATCGCGCAGCTGATCTTCGGCTGCCAGGCGCCGGACGCCGGCAACGGCGAGATCCTCCACCTCTACGGCACGGAC
>DASZYW010000162.1:0-2791 GCA_035545195.1 Gaiellaceae bacterium | reverse complement strand
CTCGAGGGGATCGAGAAGGGCTACGAGCTCGAGCCGCCGATGGAGACGAACCTGTACCACCTGACGGCGGAGGAGCGGCGCGACCGCGGCATCGTCTCGCTGCCGGAGACGCTCGGCGAGGCGATCGACGAGTTCGCCGGGAGCGACCTGATGCGGCGCGCGTTCGGCGACCACATCTTCGACAACTACGTGAAGCTGAAGCGCAAGGAGTGGGACGAGTACCGCGTGCAGCTCACGCAGTGGGAGCTCGACCGCTACCTCGGGGTGCTCTAGAGGAACGTGCGGATCGACTCGCGCTCGACGCGCAGGCCGATCACCTTCGCGCCGTCGTCGATCTGCTCGATCGACTCGGCCGGCACGAGCCGGCGGCGGCGCGCGAGCCACCCGGAACGCACCGACAGCGCGTCGGGGTTCTCGGGCGACGTCCCGTACATGGGGCACTCGACGGTGCCGACCACGCGCCCCTTCGCGTCTGCGACGAGGAACCCGGCGGTGCGGCGGAGGTCGATGGCGAGTGCGCTCATTTCGGTGTCGAAGCTATTCCCCGTGTTCGAGGAAATACCTGCGGTTCACGTAAAGCTTTTGTGAATCCCTACGAGCCCCATTTGCCCGACATGGCGAGCCATGCGAGGCAAAGGAGCAGCAGGTAAACGCCGCTCAGGCCCATGGAGATACGGGCGGCTACGGTCTTGCCGCTGCGGCGCCACCACCACGCGGTGCCGAGCGCGCCGAGCAGCACGATGAGGCCCGGTTCGAGCACGGCGTGCCCGATCCCGATCCAGGTGGCGTTCGAGTTGTCGAGGCCCTCGTCGCTCTCGATCCAGAACGCGCAGGCGAGCGTGACGGCCCAGGCCGGGAGCGCGACGAGCAGCGACGTGAACGTCGCGCGGGGCAGGCCCGCGATCGCGAGCACGAACGCGGCGAGGACGACGCCGAAGAGCGTCATCGCGCCGAGGACGTGCAGGAAGAGCGGCCAGAACCCGCGGCTGTAGGCGAGCACCGTGATCACGAGCCGGGCTTCCAGATCATGAGGACGAGGATGGCGAGCGTGGCCGCGCCCGCGGCGTAGGAGATCGCGGCGCCGGTCGGGTCGCGCAGCAGTGCGCGCAGCTCGTCGCTCGGCGCGTCGCCCTCGCCGGCGAGGCGCTCGGCGAGCTCGCGGGAGCGCTCCTGGTGGCGGCCGCCGACGCCGCCGAGCGCGTTCGCGACGACCCAGAGCGCGAGCGAGATCCAGATCCAGGCGGCGCCCAGCGAGAAGTGCAGCTCGTGCCACAGCCAGATGCCGAAGAGAAGCGTGCCGCCGACGCCGACGAAGATCACCGGCAGCAGCGCCTTGATCAGCCGCAGCATCGTCGCCGCCTCGCTCGGCCGTTCCGCGCGGACGGCGAGCACGTTCAGGACGCCGGCCGCGACCGACCCTCCGACGAACAGGAAGGCGGCGGTGATGTGGAACATCAACAGCCAGTCGGCCGTGCTCACGGGGCGAGCGTACGCTTTTTGGCGGATGGACACGCGCGAGAGGCATCTGCGGCTGCTCACCGAGACGATCGAGGCGGTCAACTCGACGCTCGACCTGCAGGAGGTGCTGACGCTCGTCGCGACCAAGGTCGCCGAGGCGCTCGACACGGATGCGTGCTTCGTCTACCTCTACGACGCGCGCGCGGACGAGCTCGTCCTGCGGGCGACGCACGGCACGCCGATCGACGAGCTCTCCCGCCGGCCGCGCATGCGGCGCGGCGAGGGCTTCACCGGGGCGGCGGCGGAGAGCCGCGCGCCCGTGATGGTCGCCGCGCAGGCCCATCTCGACCCGCGGTTCAAGGGGTTCCCGAACCTCCCGGAGAGCGAGTACGAGTCGATCCTCGCGGTGCCGATCCTCGACCGGGGCGAGACGCTCGAGGGCGCGCTGAACGTGCGCACGCGGGTTCCGCGCGTCTTCACCGACGACGAGGTCGAGCTCCTGCTCGCGATCGCCGCGCAGGTGGCCCAGTCGATCGAGCACGCGAAGCTCTACGCCGAGGCGCAGCGCCGCGTGCGGGAGCTGGAGGCGCTCGCGCGCATCTCGGAGGCGGTCTCGAACTCGCTCTACCTCGAGGAGTCGCTCGAGGCGATCGTCAAGACGACGATGGACGCGCTCCGCGCGACCGGCGCGGCGCTCGTGCTCGACGACGGACGGATCGCCTGGCCCGAGGGCCGCGCGGGCACGCACGCCATCCGCCAGCCGATGTACTGGCGCGGCCGGCAGATCGGCGAGCTCGTCGCCGACCGGGACCGCCCGTTCGCGGAGCCCGACCGGGAGCTGCTCGCCTCGATCGCCACGCACGCCGCGGTCGCGCTCGAGCACGGGCGCGCGGTGATGCGCGGCGTGCTCGCGCAAGAGATCCACCATCGCGTCAAGAACAACCTCCAGACGGTGGCCTCGCTCCTGCGGCTGCAGGCGCGCTCGGCCGACGAGGTCGACCCGCGCGAGGCGCTCGAGCACTCCGTCAACCGGATCCTCGCCATCGCGGCCGTCCACGAGCTGCTCACCGAGCGGCGCGACGAGGACGTCGACCTCGCCGACCTGTTCGGGCGGCTGCGGGCGATGCTCGTCCAGGGCGTCGGCGCCGGCAAGGACGTCGCGTCGCAGCTCGAGACGGTGCAGCTCCCCGGCGCCCGGGCGACCGCGCTCGCGCTGGTGTTCGCGGAGCTCCTCCAGAACGCCCTGGAGCACGGCGGCAACCGGATCCGCGTCGAGCTGACCGCCGGCGACGGGAGCGCGACGCTGGCCATCGCCGACGACGGCGACGGCGTC
>DASZYW010000161.1:0-5709 GCA_035545195.1 Gaiellaceae bacterium | reverse complement strand
TAGGCGGCACTTGGATCTCGCTCGCCGGCTGGAGTGCCACCGCCCTACCGACGAGCCAGCCATCCTTAGGTGTCGCGCCTCCGACGATTGGCTCTTCTTCGGCGCCGAGCCCGTTCGTTAGCGGCCGACCGGGTCACGGGCGCCCCCGGCGGGCCGTCGCCATCTAAGTTGCCTTAGGCAGCGAGTGCGAGATCGTTGTGATTCGCATTTGTGTTTTGCCGGTGGATTTACGAGGCCAACCGGCGACCTCGGCTTGCAGCTCATCCGGATGGATCGACCACGTCGAAACCAGGTCGCCCCCGTATGTTCGTGACTCCAGTGTACCCGGCGCCGCTCTGAGTTCCTGACGGCGTGCAGGTTTTCGCCGTCTCGCGGGTCTCAACGTCCGAACAGCCTGCGGCGGGACCAGGGCACACCCGGGTCTCGCCCGACCGAAAGGACGGACATGAGACCTCAGTTCCTCTTCCTCGCCGCGGTCACAGCAGCGCTCGCGCTGGTCGCGGCGGCGACCGTGCGGCCGGCGTCGGCCGGCGTTCAACTGCCGGCTCCGGCCGGCGCCCCCAGCGTCCCCGGGCTCCTCCAGACGGCGACCGGGACGGCGCAGACGGCGACGAGCACGCTCTCGGGCGCCGTCTCGGCTGCGACCGGCACCCCCCTCGCCACCGCTCCCGCCTCGACCACGAGCGGCGGCTGGCGGACGACGGCGACGCAGGGCCTGACCCTGAACGGCACGAAGCTCGGCACGCTCGCCGGCTCGACGCCGCTGCACATCTCGGTGGCGCTGCGCATGCGGAACGCGTCCGCGCTCCAGCAGCAGATCGCCGCCGGCCGCCGGACGACTCCCGCCGCGTTCGCCGCCACCTACGGGGCGAGCCAGTCGGACGCCCAGGCGGTCGCGAGCTACCTGACCTCGAAGGGCTTCCGGAACGTCGCCGTCGAGCCGAACCGGCTCTTCGTCACCGGCGACGCCACGGCCGCGCAGGCGGAGGCGGCGTTCGACACGACGCTCTCCACCTGGAACGTCCGCGGGCAGACGCTCTACGCGAACTCGACCACCGCCCGCGTGCCGGCGAACCTCACCGCCGCGCTGTCGGTGCTCGGCCTGAACGACGCGGCGCGCATGAGCACGCCGCACGCGACGCCGAACGACCTCCCGAACTACCCGGCCGAGTACACGCCGCAGGGGTTCTGGCAGGCGTACGACGCCACCGACGCGCCCACGGGCTCCGGCTCCGCGGTCGCGATCTTCGCCGAGGGCGACGTCTCCGGCGTGATCACCGACCTGCGCGCCGAGGAGACGGCGAACGGCCTCGCGCACGTGCCCGTCCAGGTCGTCCAGGTCGGCGTCCGCAGCTCCGACACGGCCGGCGCGGACGAGTGGGACATGGACACCCAGTACTCCACCGGCATGGCCGGCACCGTCTCGACGCTCTACATCTACGACACGACCTCGCTGACCGACTCGGACACCACGCTCGAGTTCAGCCGCTTCGCGACCGACGACAAGGCGATCGCCGGCAGCGCGTCGTTCGGCGAGTGCGAGTACCAGGCCTACCTCGACGGCTCGATGGTCGCCGAGGACCAGGTCTTCAACGAGGCGGCCGCGCAGGGCCAGACCGTCTTCGCGTCGTCCGGCGACACCGGTGGGTTCTGCCCGATCGTGCCGGACAACGGCGTCCCCGCAGGCGCTCCCGACGTCAACTACCCGGCGTCCTCCCCGTACGTCGTCTCCGTCGGCGGCACGACCCTGCTGACGAACACGGACGGCAGCTACGACCAGGAGGCGGCGTGGGTCGCGGGCGGCGGCGGGCCGAGCCTGTTCGAGTACCAGCCGGCGTGGCAGGACGGCGTCGCGCCGCCCACCGGCTCCGCCTGCGTCGAGTACGCGGCGTGCGTCGGCAAGACCGTGCCGGACGTCGCGATGGACGCCGACCCCGAGAGCGGCGCGGCCGTCTACGTCGGCGGCTCGCCCGAGGGCGTCGGCGGCACCAGCCTCGCCTCCCCGCTCGCGCTGGGCGTGTGGGCGCGGCTCGAGTCGGCGCACGGAAACGCGCTCGGCTTCGCGGCGCCCGACCTCTACGCCGCGTACGGCTCGACCGGCTACCACGACGTCACGCTCGGCGACACCGGCCCGTATCCGGCGACGCCCGGCTACGACCTCGCGACCGGCCTCGGCACCTTCGACGTCGCGCAGATGGTGGCGACGATCGCCCCGCCGAGCACGGCCGCGCCGACCACTCCGCTCCCCGACGCCGCCGCGTGCACGCAGTTCAGCGACGCGGCCGGGGACGCGAACCCGCTCATCTCGGCGGGCAACGTCGACTCGCTCGACATCCTCGCCGGCGGCTTCCTGAACGACGGCGACAACGTCACCGGACAGCTGCTCGTCCAGAGCCTCTCCGACGGCCCGGGCGGCACGCCCGCGATCGCCGGCGCCGGCGACGTCTGGTACCTCGTCTGGAGCTCCGGCGGGACGCAGTACTTCCTGGAGGCCGAGTACCCGGGGAGCACCGTCGACCCGAGCAACCCGGGGATCCCGGTCGACTACAGCTACGGCGACATCCAGACCAGCCCGACCGGCGGCGACCTCTACAACACGGACGGCACCGCCACCGGCAGTCTCGACACGACGACCGGAGTGATCTCGATCAGCGCGCCTGCGTCCGCCTTCGGCCTCGCCGCGGGCGACACGCTCGCGACGCCGAGCGGCCAGACGTTCGAGTCGGTCGGCACCCCCGCGACCGGCGGGCTGCTCGAGGCCGCCGACACCGCCGGCCCCGGCACCGACTACACGTTCGGCGGCGGCTGCTCCGCTCCGCAGTCGAGCGGCGGCACCGACACCGGCGGCGGCTCCGACAGCGGCTCCGGCTCGACCGGCGGCTCGAGCTCGGGCACGAGCAACGGCTCCGCCTCGAGCTCCGGCTCCACGTCGGCGAGCTCCGGCTCGAAGCCTGCGAGCTCGAGCACCGCGGCCAAGTCGAGCACCGCGGCCAAGCCGGCCTCCGGCTCCGCGACCACGGGCTCGAGCTCGACGGGCACGACCGCCCGCACCGGCTCCTCCGGCAGCGGCGTCGAGGCCGTGTCCGTGACGAGGAAGCGCAGCGTCAAGGCTCACGGCACCCTGCACGTCCGCGGCGCCAAGGGGACGGCGACCTTCTCGATCCGCGGCCGCAAGGTCGTCTACCGCGACCGCGCCCACCGGCTGGCCTTCCACTCGGTGAAGCTGCTCAGCATCAGCTACGGCGCCCACTTCGCCCTGCTCAAGGGGATCGGGCTCGTGAACGGCCACAGGGTCCACTTCACGGCCCGCGCGATCGACCGCGGCCTCCACGGCGACGTCTTCCGGATCGCCTGGACGCACGGCCGCGCCCGCGGCGGCATCCTCGCCAAGGGCGCCGTCGTCATCAGCTAGAGGAATGCGAGGTCGGCGCGCCGCGGCTCAGCGGCGCGCCGACTTCAGCTCACGGTCGATCTGCCGCTGCGCGTCGCGCGCGGCGATGTCGCGCCGCTTGTCACGCAGCTCCTTGCCGCGGGCGAGCGCGAGCTCGACCTTGACGCGGCCGTCCTTGAAGTAGAGCCGGGTCGGCACGAGCGTAAAGCCCTTCTCCCGCACGCCCGCCTGGAGACGCGCGATCTCGCTCCGGTGCAGGAGGAGCTTGCGCGCCCGGTCGGGGTCGTGGTTCGAGCGGTTCCCCTCCGTGTACTCCGGCACGTGCAGGCCGACGAGCCACGCCTCGCCGTCGCGCACCTCGGCGTACGCCTGCTGCATGGTCGCCTGGCCGCCGCGGAGCGACTTCACCTCGGTGCCCGTGAGCACGACGCCCGCCTCGAAGCGGTCGCCGAGGTGGTACTCGTGCCGCGCGCGCCGGTTGTCGACGATCGGCTTCTCTCCGGACGGCTTCGCCATCCGGCCAAGTGTAGGAGCCGTGCGCCTAGGCGCCCGAGGCGGGCCAGGTGGAGGAGCCGAGCGGGTGCACCATCAGCTCGTCCTCCTTCCAGAGATGGACGCGGATCAGCGCGTCGAGCCCGTAGAGCAGCTCCTGCAGGAGCGGGACGTCGTCGTCGTCCGCCTCGGCGAGCTTGGCGATCCACGCCCGGATCGCGAGGTGGTCGTACGCCATCGAGGCCGTCGCGAGCGGCGAGCCCATCCGCGCGGCGGCCTTCGGGTAGAGGACGAGCTCGTCGACGCGCGTGTGCGGCTCCACCTTCTCCTGGAGGAAGGCGACGATGTCGGCGAGCAGAGCGAGCCGCGCCCCGGCGTCGAGCTCGGGAAGGACGCGGGCAGCGGCTCGCAACTCGTCGGTCCAGGCGCGGAACGCCTCGTGCTGGACCTGAAACTGCGACTCGCTCATGGGGCCAGGTTGCCCGTGGCCCGGCGGAGCGGCATCCGTGAATCCCCGCTAGCGGCGCGCGCGATACCCGCGAGCCATGAAGCAGCGGTCGCAGAGCGTCGCCCACGGCGCGGTGCGTGCGCCGCAGGAGCGGCAGCGGCCGATCGTCGGGTCGTCGATCTCGGCGCGCAGCTCGTGCACGACGCGCGCCGCGGCGGTCTCCTCGAGCGCAGCCGCGCGCTCGATCGTCACGCCCGCGACGCCGGGGTACTGGAGCGCGAACCAGCGCAGGATCGACGCCTCGCGCGCCGCCTGCTCCGCCTCCTCGAGGCTCGCCGCCGCGAGCCGGTGCGGGTCGAGGATCCAGCCGATCACGGTCCGCTGCGGGTTGTCTCCCGCGAGCGCCGCCGCGAGCGTGCCGAGCAGCGCGAGGCCGTCCTCGTCGATCGGCGCCTGCATCAGGCGCCACACGTCGTCGAGGTCGAGCCGCTTGCGCACGTGGCGAAGCGCGTCGCGGACGGCGTCGAGGCGCGCGAGCAGCGGCTGGATCGACTCGACCTCGAGCCAGCCCTCCTCCGTCCAGAAGCGGAGCGCGGCGTGCCGCCACGCCTGCAGCGCGGGCTCCAGCTCGTCGACCTGGGAGACGTTCAGGTCGGAGAGCTGCGGGCGGAGGCGGCCGCTGTCGACGACCCGGTAGCCGAAGTGCCCACCCGGGAGCTCGATCTGCGGGACGAGCGCGTCGCGAACGAGCTCCGGGTCGGGGTCCGCCCACGGGACGCCGGTGAGCACGCCGACGTGGCCGCGCTCGTGGAAGCCGTAGCGGCCGGCGCGGCCGGCGATCTGCGCGATCTCCCACGGCAGGAGGTCGCGGCGCTCCTTCCCGTCGAACTTCGTCGTCTCGGCGAAGAGCAGCGTCTCGCAGGGGAGGTTGACGCCGTGGCCGAGGACGTCGGTCGCGGCGCAGACGTCCGCGCGGCCGTCGAGGAAGCGGTCGATCTCCTCCCGCCGCGACGCGAGCGGCATCGCGCCGTAGAGGCAGGCGACGCGGCCGGGATGGAGCTGGTTGAGCTCGCCGGCGAGCCCGATCACGGCGCGGCGGCTGAACGCGACGACGACGGTGCCGGAGCCGAGCCCGGCGATGCCCTTCTTCCCGGCCCAGTCGAGCGGCGACTTGCGCTCGAAGAAGCGGACCTCCGCGTGCGGGAAGGCGTGCCGGACGAGCGGCAGCGCCTCGACCGCGCCGAGCAGGAGGATGTGCCGGTACTCGCCGCCGAGCATCAGGCGCGTCCACGCCGAGCCGCGCTCCTCGTCCTCCGCCCACTGCACCTCGTCGAGGACGAGCGTCTCGCCGCGCATCGGCGCCATCTCGGCGGTGCAG
>DASZYW010000160.1:0-3312 GCA_035545195.1 Gaiellaceae bacterium | reverse complement strand
TCTCGTAGCGGCGCCGCTACCATCCTCCGCCGGACATGGCGGAACTGGTCGACACCAACAGCTTCAAGAACGGGATGCACATCGAGCTGGACGGCAAGGTCTGGCGCATCGTCGAGTTCCAGCACGTGAAGCCGGGCAAGGGCGGCGCCTTCGTCCGCACGAAGCTGAAGGCGTTCGACGGGGGAGCGGTCGTCGACCGCACGTTCCGCGCCGGGGAGAAGTTCCCGCGCGTCCGCACCGAGACGAAGAGCGTCCAGTACCTCTACGACGACGGCTCCGACGTCCACTTCATGGACGAGGAGACGTACGACCAGTTCTCGCTCCCGCACGCCGCGCTGGCGGACGAGCTGCCGTACATGCAGCCGAACGCGACCGTTCAGGTGATGTCCGTGAACGGCGCGCCGTCGTCGATCCAGCTGCCGGCCTCGGTCGAGCTGGCGGTGACCGACACGCTGCCGGGCGTGAAGGGCGACACCGTCTCGAACGTGACGAAGCCGGCGACGCTGGAGACCGGCGCCGTGATCCAGGTGCCGCTGTTCGTCAACGTGGGCGACCGGCTCAAGGTCGACCCGCGCGAAGGCCGCTACATCTCGCGCGCGTAGCGCCGCGATAGGCTCTGGCCGCGTGCCGACCCTCGCGGACACCACGATTCGCCTGCTCGGGCAGGAGCCGCTCGCCGGGCTGATGCCGACCGCCGACCAGCTGCAGCTGGCGGAGATCCTCGACACCGCCGGCTTCGCGTATCTGGAGGTCTCCGGCGGCGGCTGCTTCGACTCCGCGGTGAAGCGCGGGATCGAGAGCCCCTGGGAGCGGATCCGCGCGCTCAAGGCGCGCGTCAAGACGCCGCTCGGGCTCGCGCTGCGCGGACGCTTCCTCGTCGGCTCACGCCCGGTCGACGCGGACTTCGCGCGCCGATTCGTCGCGAGCGCCGCCGAGAACGGGATCGACGTCTTCCGGCTCCACGACCCGCTCAACGACGTCTCCAACCTGCGCGAGGCCGCCGAGGCGATCCGCGAGGCGGAGCGCGACTTCGAGGCCGGCCTCGTCTACAGCCCCGGACGCACGGGCGAGATCGAGACGCTGATCGAGCGCGCACGCCAGCTCCCGGAGCTCGGCGCGGTGCGCGTGCTCCTCCACGACCCGACCGGCTCGCTCCAGCCGCACACCGCGGAGCAGCTCGTGCCCGCGCTCGCCGAGGCGAGCGGGCTTCCGGTCGGGATCTACGTCCAGGGCGCCGGCGGCTCGGGGCTCGCCGCCGCGCTCGCAGCCGCGCGCGCCGGCGCACAGGTGATCGCGTGCGCCATCTACCCGCTCGCGCTGACGATCCACCGCGTCTCGGGCGAGGCGCTTGCCGAGGCGCTCGCCGGGATCGGGCTCGACCCCGGCGTCGACGTGGACGCGCTCTGGCGCGCCAGCGACCTCGTCGACGAGCACATCGGCGACCAGCCGGTGACGCCGCTCGCGCCGCGGATCGCCGTCCGCGCAGCGCAGCACGACGTCCCGACCGGCCTCGTCGCCGGGCTCGACGGGACGCTCCGCGCCGAGGGCGCCGGCGACCGGCTGGACGAGGTGCTGGAGGAGCTCGACCGGATCCGCGCCGAGACCGGCTGGCCGCCGCTCGCCGCGCCGATCGGGCAGGTGCTCGCGTCGCAGGCGCTCCTCAACGTCCTCTCGGCGCGCCGCTACCTCACCGTCGTCGACGAGCTCCGCTCGCTCGTCAACGGGAGCTTCGGCACGCCGCCCGCGCCCGTCGACCCCGCGCTCCAGCGCGCCGTCCAGCTGACCGCCGACCCCGACTCCGAGGAGAACGCGTCGCCACACCTCCAGGAGCTGCGCGAGCAGGCGGAGGGACTCGCCTCGTCCGAGGAGGAGCTGCTCCTGCTCGGGCTCTTCGGCGAGGACGCGGAGAACCTCCTGCGCGGGATCCGCAGCCGCGGCCGCCGCGACGACGAGCTCTCCGGGGTCGACCAGAGCCGCGCCGAGCGGATCCGCGAGCTCGTCCGGATCGTCCAGGAGACCGGGATCGGCGAGGTGACCGTCGAGGACGACGGCATGCGCGTCTCGGTGCGCGCGACGCCCGAAGTGGCCGCGGGGGCCGCGAGCGAGGCGCCGCTCGGCCTGCCCGAGCCCGTCGAGATCGGCACCGCGGCGGTCGCGAACGGCCTCGTCCGCATCGAGTCGCCGATGGTCGGCACCTTCTACCGCGCCGCGCAGCCGGGCGCCGCGCCGTTCGTCGAGGTCGGAGACGTCGTCGCCCCTGGGCAGACGCTCTGCATCCTCGAGGCGATGAAGCTGATGAACGAGGTGAAGGCGGACTCCGAGGCGGTGATCCGCCGGATCGCGGTCGAGAACGGCGACCCGGTCGAGTTCGGCCAGGTGCTGTTCGAGCTCGAACCGCTCGCCGGCCGCCCCGCGGTCTAGTCCAGCCAGCCGCCGTAGCGCGCGAACTCGACGCCCGGCCAGCCGGCGGCCTCGTAGGCGCCGTCCACCATCGTGCGCGGCGGCGCGGCTCCGTGCTTCGCCGCGACGGGGTCGGCGACGTACTCGCCGCCGTCCCGCTGGCGCGCGCCCACCGCGAGCACGACGATCGGGCCACCGACGATCACGTGCTTCGTCCCCGGCGGGCAGTGGAAGAAGTCCCACTGCCGCAGCGGCCGCTCCTCGCCCTCGACGACCAGCGTCCCCTCGCCGGAGAGGACGAGAAAGTCCTCCTGGTCGTTCTCCCAGTGGTAGAGCGCCATCGGCTCGCCCGGCCCCATCACCGAGATCCCGATCCCGAGCTGCTCGAAGCGCGTGTCGCCGGCGAAGTTGGTGAACCGGTCGCGGCCCTCGCAGACGCGCCAGCGCACGTCGCGGGCGTTCACGACGAACCACCCGTCGCCCTTGCAGACGAGGCCGAGGTCGGTCGCTTCGAGCGGAGCCTCGGGGACGGCCACGGCGAGGACCATAGACTCTGCCCGTGTTTTCGCGCGTCCTCGTGGCCAACCGTGGCGAGATCGCCGTCCGCGTGATCCGCGCCCTGCACGAGATGGGCGTGGAGGCGGTCGCCGTCTACTCGACCGCCGACGAGGGCGCGCTCCACGTCCGGCTCGCGGACAAGGCGGTCCGGATCGGGCCGCCGCCCGCGAGCGAGAGCTACCTGAACATCGCCTCCGTGATCGCGGCGGCGCAGACGACCGGCTGCGAGGCGGTGCACCCCGGCTACGGGTTCCTCTCGGAGAACGACGAGTTCGTGCGCATGTGCGAGGACAACGACCTCGTCTTCATCGGCCCGCCCGCCGACGTGATGGCGCGCATGGGCGACAAGGCGCT